>JACKOW010000009.1 GCA_024234055.1 Rhodanobacteraceae bacterium | reverse complement strand
CGAAACTGCACACGGGCCATGAACCCGCCGGCGTCATTGCGACCCCGGACTTGATCCGGGGGAAGCAATCCAGGGGCGTGCGGCGCTACCCTGGATTGCTTCGTCGCTTCGTTCCTCGCAAAGACGCCAGCCGTGCCCTCTGCCACTGCCCTCTGCCCTCTGCCCTCTGCCCTCTGCCCTCTGCCCTCTGCCCCGTGCCCCTTGCCCCCTGCCCCTTGCCCCTGCCCCAAGTTTCCGCAAAGCGACACCCGCTTGCGCTTTTGCGTTGGCGCGCGGTGGCGGACGCATCACACAAGCCGGGCTTGGTGCCATGATCGGGTATGACCGCGACTCGCGGCGCTGCCACTGCAGGATTCACTCAACATGCGTACTGAACATCATCGGTTGACGAGCTGCACACCGGGCACCACGCGCGAATTGCAGAGCCTGCATTTCGGCCCGCTGGAGCAAGGGCGCAAGGCCGTCATCCAGGCCTCCTTGCACGCAGACGAACCGCCGGGAATGCTGGTCGCCTACCATCTGCGCCGGGAACTGGCGGCACTGGAGGCCGAGCATCGGCTGCGCGGGGAGATCGTGCTGCTGCCGATGGCCAATCCGCTCGGGCTGTCGCAACGTCTGCTCGGGCGCGGCCTGGGACGATTTGATCTCGGCTCCGGCGAGAATTTCAACCGGCGCTACCAGGACCTGAGCGCAGCGACCTACGCCAAGCTGAGCGCGGAGATCGATGCCGGTCATCGACCCACGGTGGCCAGCGTGCGCGCAGCGCTGCGGCAATCCTGCAAGGAGCTGCCTGCCGACAGCGAGTTGGCCAGCCTGCGCAAGATCCTGCTGCTGCAGTCCATCGATGCCGATCTGGTGCTGGACCTGCACTGCGACAGTGAGGCCGTGATGCATCTGTATACGGCCAATCCGCTGTGGCCGCAGGTGGAGCCGCTGGCGCGGCTGCTGGGCGCCGAGGTCAGCCTGCTGGCCACCGAATCGGGCGGCGAGCCTTTCGATGAAAGTTGCTCGATGGTCTGGTCTCATCTCAATCGGCGCTGGCAGGAGCATTCCGGTACCCCGGGTCCGTGGCCGGACGCCTGTGTTGCCGTCACCGTCGAACTGCGTGGCGAAACCGATATCAGCCACGAACTGGCAGAGCGCGATGCCGCGGCCATCCTGGCCTATCTGGCACAGCGCGGATTCATCGAAGCGCGACTGCCGGAACTGCCACCGCTGTTGCGCGAGCCAACGCCACTGGAGGGTTCGATACCGGTGATCAGCCCACGCGGCGGCGTGCTGGTGCACCGCCAGCTGCTGGGACAATGGGTGCAGCGAGGTCAGTGCATCGCCGAGGTCATTGATCCGCTCAGCGGGGAGGCCATCGATCTGTGCAGTCCGGTCGACGGGCTGCTGTACGCGCGCGAGCACTCGCGGGTGGTGCACGCCGGCATGTCGATCGCCAAGGTGGCGGGCAGTCAGGCGGTCCGCAGCGGGCAGCTGCTGTCGGCCTGAGCAGCCGCGCAAGCCATCATGTCCAAGCGCTACGGCTTCCTGCTGCTGCCGCGCTATTCCCTGCTCGATCTGGGGGGCGCTCTGGCGGTTCTGCGCCAAGCCAACCAACTGCTCGGCGGGCGCGCCATTGACACCCTGCTGCTGTCGCGCGATGGGCGCCCGGTAGCGGCTGCCGGCGGCGAGCAGCTGCTGATCTCGCAGGCGCTGACCGCCACCGTGGTGGCGATCGATGGCCTGTTTGTCATCGGTGATGCGCCGCCGCAAGCCAGTGACGAACCGTGGTTGCGACAGCATCTGGCAGTGGCTGGACAGCGCATTGCCCAGGCGCGCGGCGTGCTTGGCGGAATCGGCGGCGGGGCCCTGTGGTGGGCCCAGGCCGGATTGCTGGACGGCTATCGCTGCAGCGCGCCCACGACGCCTGGACCGCCACCCGCATTTGGCGGGGCACTGTTGTCCAGTCGCTACTGCGAGATAGACCGCAATCGCCTGAGCTGCGCCGGCGGTGCCTGTACGCTGGATCTCATGATCCAGTGGCTCTCGCAAGAACACGGCGAGCAGCTCGGGCGCCAGCTGATGGCGCACTTCGGCCTGGAGCGGCTGCGCGGCGGCGACGAACGCACCAAGCCATCGGGGCCCGCCGGAACTGCCGCTTCCGCCAAGCTGGCCGAGGCCGTGGCCCTGATGGAAGCCAATCTGGGCGAGCCCTTGTCGACAGAAGACATCGCCGGACTGGTCGGCGTCTCGCGGCGTCAACTCGAACGGCTGTTCAAGCAGCATCTCGACACCCTGCCCTCGCGCTGGTATCTGGAACAGCGTCTGGCGCGCGCGCGACGACTGCTGCAGCAGAGCTCACAATCCATCCTGCAGATTGGTCTGAGCTGCGGCTTCGCCTCCGGCGCCCATTTTTCCAATGCCTATCGCAACTGTTTTGGTCATACCCCCCGCGATGAACGCAGCAGCCGTGCGGCCGCCTGGCGGCTGGCCGGAGCGAACCAGCGCCCGGCGCCGGCCGGCGCCACCAATGCCGACAAGGAACCGACATGAGCAAGCCCAAGGCCGGACCCGCTCAATTTCTGCTACGCCCCTGCGCGGCAGACGATCTCCCTGCGCTGGAGCGCTTTGCCGCAGCCAGCCCGGTTGGCATCACCACCTTGCCGCTGGACCGCGCCTTCCTCACCGACCGGCTGCAGCGTTCGATCCATTCCTTCGCCACCGAGGATGTCAGCGGTGAGGAAATCTATCTGTTTGCGCTGGAGGAACTGGCCACCGGTGAAGTCATCGGCATCAGCGGCATCGCCGCCCGCGCCGGCTTTTCCGATCGCTTCTACAGTTTTCGCAACGAATTCGTGGTGCACAGCAGCAAGCCACTGGGCGTCAGCAACCGCATCCACACCCTGCACCTGTGCCACGACCTCAGCGATGTCACCTTGCTGATCAGCTTCCACATCGACCCGGCCTTCGTCGACACGCTGGCGCCGCAACTGCTGTCGCGGGCGCGACTGCTGTTCATTGCGCAACATGCCGAACGCTTTGCCGACCGCGTTGCCGCGGAGAGTGCCGGCCTAGCCGATGACAGCGGCCGCTGTCCGTTCTGGGACGCGGTGGGCCGACGCTTCTTCGGCATGGATTATCCGACCGTGGAGCGCCTGACCGGCGGCCGCAGCAAGGCCTTCATCGCCGACCTGATGCCGCCCTCGCCGATCTACGTGCCACTGCTGCCCGAAGAGGCCCAATGGGCCATCGGCCAGCTGCATCCGGTGGCCGAGTTGCCGTTCTCGATCCTGCTCGACGAGGACTTCGACACCGATACCTATGTCGACATCTTCGATGGGGGCCCGACCGTGCAGGAGCGTCTGGCCATGCTCAAGAGCGTGTCGCGCTCACGCTTGCTGCGGGTGGACCGGCGTCAGGGTCCGGGCGCCACGGCACCGTCGCGAGCGCACCTGATCATCAACAGCAAGCGCCAGCAGTTCCGGGCTCTGCTGCTCGATCTCGCACCGGATGGCGAAGGCCTGTCACTGGACGCCACGACCCTCGAATTGCTGGCCATGGCGCCGGGCGACCGGGCGAGAGTCGCAGAATTTGAACCTGCCGCCGCGGGAGACCGGGCATGAACGGATGGATGCTGCGAGCGGCCACCAGCGCCGACCTGCCAACCCTGACCCGACTGCTGCCCAGCTGGGAGCTGGAGCGCGCCAGCTTTGTCGAGGAGGACAGCGATTCGCTGTTGTTGCTGGCCTTTCCGGTGCCTGCGGCAGCGGCAGAACAGGCTCCGCTGGCTTGTCTGCAGCTGCGCCGCCAAATCGGATCGAGCCAGCCGCGCTACTGGTATCACCTGGGTCTGGTGGTGCACGCGGCAGCCGATCTGGGCCTTAACCGGCGCGAGCGCACGCTGCTGCTCGGGAACGATCTCACCGGCGCCTCGGAACTGGCCGATTTTGCCGTCGATCGTGAAGCCGCCACGCCGGCGCAACAACGCGAACTGCCCGCCGTGATGGTGCGCGCGGCGCTGTTGCTGCTCTATCGGGACTGGCAACTGCATGCCGAGACCGGCGCTCAACCGCCCAAGGTCATTGCCGCCGTGCCGGGGCGTCGCGATGCCGGCGGCAACAGTCCGTTCTGGCAGGGCCTGGGGCGGCATTTCTTTGCCGGTGACGTGGCGCAGGCACAGGCGCGTTTCGGCCTGCTCTGGCAGACCCATGTCGCCGCGCTGCTGCCGCGGCATCCGCTGGTGGTGTCGATACTGCACGAGAGTGCCCAGGCTGCCATCGGCGCCGTCGATGCCGCTGCCATGCCCTGGTGCGACGCGCTGCGACGGGCCGGACTGCGGGCCGGCCAGCATCTGAGCCTGGATGATGCCGGCCCGGTCTATGAAGCGCCGATTGATCTGCTGCCCTGTACGGGCGCCGTGGGTCGCTACCCGCTGGATCTGGGGACCGGTTTCGGCGCCAAACGCCCTGGCCCGATGCTGCTGACGGCCGATCAGGGCAACGTGGTCTGTCTGGCGATTGCGGCCTTCCGCGAGGACGGTCAATTATCACTGAGCGCAGAGCAGGCCGAGCTGTTCGGCCTTCAGGATCTGCGGCAGGTCTGGGCCATGTCCACCGATCATGCCGGCTGAATTGCGCTCAGCGCGGCAGCTCCCAGATCTGACCGGCACCGTCGTCGGCTGCGCAAAGCTGCCCGGCCGCCACGGAACGATGGCCATCGACCAGCGTCAAGGGCACCGCCCGGGCGCGGGTCAAACCATCGAGAAACTGACTCAGGGCATCGCTGTCGGCGGCCACCGACACTGCCGGCGCGGCCGGCAACCGGCATGCGCCGACGGGCATTGTCCCAGGCAGGATCCAGGCACTGCCGCCAGGGAAGCGCTGACGACCGATGCGCTGATCATCGATGCGCCTGAGCACGCTCACGGCGCCCTGGCCAATGACCCTACCTTGCCATTGTCCTTCGATCCAATCCAGCCGCAACGCGGTGGTTTCGTCTATACCCAGGCCGAATTCGACATTGCTTTCCTGCAGCAGGCGCGCCAGGCGGTACTCGCGACCGCGATTCGAGAAGTGGGTGTCGAGCACGCCGAGCGGAAAACTGCCGAGTCCGCCGTCGGGCTGATACATCAGCGCATCGGGATTGACGCCGCCACAGCTCCCGGCTCGGCGGCAATCCGGATCCGGTGGCAGTCGGCGCAGCGCTACCGCGGCCCCCTCGGGCAGTGCGGGCCCGCTGACGATCATCGCCGCCGCACCCTGGGCAGGCCGCGCAGCTTGTACTGCGGTGCCGGCGCTGGTGCCACCCATCACCAGGGTGCCGCGTTCCAGTCGCTGCAGCAACAACTGCAGTGGTGCCGAGGGCGTGCGCCCATCGGCATCAAACCAGGCTGCGCGCGTGAAACTCTGGTCGCCGCCATTGAGAAAGACGCCATCGGCCCAGTCCAGAGCTTCAGTGAGCTGCTGCGGCGCCAGACAGGCGGCCTGCAGTTCGGCCGCACGCTGCGGATACAGGCGCGCTCGGTCGTCGGCGCCCAGGCGTTCGCCACGCAGCCGATCCAGCTGCAGGCACAAGCGCTGGGGATCATCCTGGGCGGCGCGCAGAGCATGATCCAATGGCAACCAGCGCACTTCGGCGCCGGCCTGGGCAAAGACCTCCAGATAGAACTCGATGGCGGCAAAGGGATCGCGTCCCGAAGCGGTGCTGACCAGTATTCGCGGTCGCTGGCGACCGCTGATCTCTCGGGCCATGGCGACGAACTCACGATAGACTGCTGCCCCCGATTCGGCACGGGAATCTTCCAGCGCCACGCGCTCGGTCACGATGCGGTTTTCGAGTGCGTCAAGCACCAGATCGCGCTCGAATCCGGCCAGCGCAGCCCAGACTTCGCGGTCTCGCAGGCTGGCGCTGGCCGCCAGCGCCGTGGACAGATCGCCGACATCGAAATCGAGATCGCCAGCGCGCCGATGCCAGCGTTTCAACGCCGCCACGATGCGCCGGCGCTCGCGCTCACGGCCCTGGCTCCAGGCGCCAGCGGCCACCCGGGCAATGCCATCCGGATCCAGACGATGACGCTGCCCCAGGCTGGCAGGGCCCGGGGACTTGCCGGGCAGGCATGCCGCGGGGCTGTCGTTGCTGCACACAGGCAGCGCTCCGCCGGCCAGCAGCAGCCTGGGACCGTCAGCAGCCGTGGCCGGCGCCATCGCGGCGACTGCGATCGGCAGCACGAGCATGGGCAGCAGACGCAGCAAGACCTTCGACATCGGCATTTCGTCCTGGGCAGACCGGCATCAAATCCTAGCCGAGCGCCTCGCCGGAGGACCGGATTCGACACGCAGATGAAGAGTCCCTGGCGATTGGATCCAAGAATCTGTCGCTTTCCCGCAATTTCACGGCTGTACCTACCGCGCCGTTGACCAGGAGCACGAAATGACCCAGGCCGAAACACAGACTGCGCCCAGCCGCGCCCCCGACACCTTGTTGATCGTGGCCCTGGTGGCGCTGCTGGTGGCGCTGGTGGTGGCCTTTGTGCCACCGGGGCGCTTCGCCGAGGTCAGCACCCATGAGGGATCGCGCGAGGTCTCGATCGCACTGGAGAGCTATGAGCGCAGCGGCGATGCCCAGGCAGTGCCTGTGTTTGCCGAGGGCGGCAAGCTGGGACTGTTGAACCTGCCCTTTGAAGGACTGGTGGCCGGCGACAAGTTCGGCTCGGCGGTGGGCATTGCCGCCTTCCTGCTGGTGCTCGGCGGCAGTTTCGGTGTGCTCATGCGCACCGGTGCCATCGATCGCTCGCTGACTGGCTTTGTTGCCCGTTTCGAACACCGCATGGAAATCCTGATTCCCGGCCTGTTCCTGCTGTTCTCGCTGGGCGGGGCGATCTTCGGCATGGGCGAGGAAACCATTCCCTTCGTGTTGATCCTGGTGCCGGTGTTTGCCCGATTGGGCTTGAACGCCTTCACCGCCGTACTGGTCAGCTTCGTCGCCACCCAGGTGGGTTTCGCCACCAGTTGGATGAACCCGTTCAGCGTGGTCGTTGCCCAGGGGGTGGCCGGGTTGCCGCCGGTATCGGGCGCCGGTTTCAGGGTGAGCATGTGGGCCCTGTTCACGGTGGCAGGCGCTCTGATGACGCTGCGCTATGCGCTGTCGCAGCGCCGCAGTGGCGTGGCCGTGCGCGCCGAGCAGCACACCGCCGGACTGGAAGCCGCCACGCGCTCGGATTACTCGATCATGGCGGTGCTGGCGGCAACCATGGTCTGGGTGATCTGGGGCGTGACCCAGCGCGCCTACTACCTGCCTGAACTCGCCGCCCAGTTCTTTGCCATGGGCCTGGCGGCGGGCGTGATCTCGTGGATGTCGCGCCGTCCTGGAATCAGCGCCAACGTGCTGGCCGAAGCCTTTCGCGCCGGCGCGGCGCAGATGTTGCCGGTGGTGCTCATCGTGGCGCTGGCCAAGGGCTTGATCCTGCTGCTCGGCGGCACCGACCCCAGCCAGGCGTCCGTGCTCAACACCCTGCTCTACCACCTCGGGCATGCGCTGGAAGGTCTGCCCGCCAGTCTCGCCGCCTGGCTGATGCTGGTGGTGCAGTCGGGCATCAATTTCCTGGTGCCCTCAGGCTCTGGTCAGGCCGCGCTGACCATGCCGGTGATGGCACCGCTCGGAGATCTGCTCGGGGTCAGCCGCCAGGTCGCCGTGCTGGCCTTCCAGTTGGGCGACGGTCTGACCAATCTGCTGGTGCCGACATCGGCCATGCTGATGGGCGTGCTCGGCGCCGCCCGCATCGACTGGCTGACCTGGGCCCGCTTCATCATCCGCTGGCTGGCCTGGATGATGGCGCTGGCCAGCGCCTTCGTGATCGGCGCAGTGTGGATCGGGTTTGCCTGAGGCGGGGGACGGGGCACGGGGCACGGGGCACGGGGCACGGGGCACGGGAAAGGCTCGCGCGCGCCGTAACGTAGGTCACGTTGCGAGCGCAGCGAGCTACGTGACGAGGCGATGCAGCGAAGCCCTAGCCCGCATTTCTCACACTAAGTAGTGCACCGGGGTTCTCAAATCAGATAAAGTTGAGTTGCGAGAACAACTTAGCTGAGATTTGCGGAGAACCCCGATGCCGACACAGTGTAGCGCGACGAGCACGATTTTTGAGCAAGTGGATGGTCGTCAGGTGGTTGTCGGATTTGATGGCGGCGAGATCACGTCGGACGCGGGCGCACTGCTTCTGGGTCGCGTCGATGATTCGATCAAGCTCATGGATCGGCTGGCCGGGTGCTTTCAAGATGGTCGAGATCCTGAGTTGATCGAGCATTCGGTGCGGACGCTGGTGATGCAGCGTGTGGTTGGGATCGCACTGGGCTACGAGGATCTGAACGATCACGATCAGTTGCGGCACGATCCGGTGTTGGCGGTGCTGGCGGGCAAGCTCAAAGCGCAGCGCAAGGACTGTGCGCCGTTGGCGGGCAAGTCAACGCTGAATCGGTTGGAGCATGCGCCGAAGGCGACGCCGGGTGAGCGTTATCGAAAGATTGCGCATCATCCGGAGCAGATCGAGTCGTTGTTTGTGGATTTGTTTTTGGAGGCGCACGAGACGCCGCCGGAGTCGATCGTTCTGGATTTGGATGCGACCGACGACCCGCTCCATGGGGATCAGGAGGGGCGGTTCTTTCATGGTTATTACGATGGTTACTGCTACCTGCCGTTGTACGTGTTTTGCGGCAAGCATCTGCTGGCAGCGAAGCTGCGCCGGTCGAACATCGACGGCAGCGCGGGCGCGGTTGAAGAGATGGATCGGGTGGTGGGACAGATCCGCAAGCGCTGGCCCAAGGTGCGGATCACGCTTCGGGCGGACAGCGGTTTTGCACGCGAGGAGCTGATGGCGTGGTGCGAGAGCAACGCCGTTGACTACGTGTTTGGACTGGCCAAGAACGCGCGTTTGATCGAGGTGCTCGAGCCGGCTTTGGCGCGGGCTCAGGCGCGCCAGGCGCGCAGCGGAAAGGCGGAGCGGGAGTTCACGGATTTCCGTTATTCGACGCGCAAGAGTTGGAGTCGTGAGCGCCGCGTGGTGGGCAAGGCAGAACAGTTACCGGGTCTAAGCAATCCGCGCTTTGTGGTGACCTCGCTGACATCCGAGACGTGGTCAGCGCGAGCGCTGTACGAAGATCTGTATTGCGCTCGCGGGGAGATGGAGAACCGCATCAAGGAATGCCAAGGGGACCTGTTCGCGGATCGCACGTCGACGGCCACCATGCTCGGCAACCAGTTGCGTCTGTGGTTGTCGTCGTTTGCCTATGTCCTGATGGACGCGCTGCGGCGAAAAGCACTCGCCGGCACTGAATTGGCTCAGGCAACCTGCGGCACGCTGCGTTTGAAGTTGCTGAAGATCGGCGCCTGGGTCGTTCGGAGCGTTCGTCGGGTTCGTATCGCGATGGCGTCGAGCTTCCCGTACCAGGACTTGTGGAGCGCCAGCTACGCTCGTCTTGCCGACAGCGGCTGATTGAAACCAGCGATCCTGCGTCAACGGCCCCTTCCGGGGCTACGGCCGTCGGCGGCGGGCAATAAAGTCAAACAAATCAGCAAGAAAAGCCACGACATCCCGCGCCAAAATGAGCGGAAATCGAACACCAAGCGCCGTTCTGCCGCCGGTGCGGACGAACGATCTTCAACCACCGCAAGAAACAACGTCCCGCAACCGTTGAAGCGAGGGGGTGTGAGAAATGCGGGCTAGACGTGGCCGCTGTCGCAACAGCCAGGGTCGCCGCTTCACCGTGTCACATAGCCCACGTGCGACCAACGTGACCTACGCCCGCTGTTTCAGCACGTCGCCAAGAGCGTCCAGACAAGTCTGGACCCACAAGAGCCCAGTGTCCCGAATCCCGAGTCCCGACAACCGACAACCGGCAACCCACAACCAGCCTTCACCCCAGACGCAAGACGATCAGGGTCTGATCATCGACGCCGATTGCCCCGCCCTGGTGGGCATGCAGTTCGCTCAGCATGCAACTGAGCAGGTCCTGAGGCGTGTCCAACTCGTTGCGGGCCAGGATCGATTCCAGGCGCTCGATGCCGAATTCCTTGCCCTGGGCGTTGCGGGCCTCGGTGACACCATCGGTATAGAGCACCAGCAGATCGCCAGGGCGGGCGTCGTAGAGGTGGTTGTCGTAAGCGTGTTCCTTGAGGATGCCGATGGGAATGTCGCGGCCCTGATCCAGGCGTTCAAGGCCGCCGTGGCGCCGACGCAGCGGCGGCAGGTGTCCGGCATTGCACAGCCGCATCCGTCCCTCGTGGGGCAGATACAGCAGCCCGAGCGCGGTGAGGAAATGCGGCCGGGTCTTGCGTGAGAAGAAGTGCCGGTTGGCGTAGGTGAGCGCGCCTGCAGGGCCCTCGCCTTCGCTGCCCTTGTAGGTGCGCAGGATGGCATCGAACTGCACGGCTTCCATGGCGGCACCTGCGCCGTGTCCGGAGACATCTGCCAGCAGCAAGCCCACCACATCGGGCATGTCAGCCGGATAGTCATCGATACGATGCGACAGCGACATCAGATCGTAGTAGTCGCCGCCGGCCACGGCCGATGGCTGATAGTGAATGGCATGGCTCAGTCCGCGGATCTGCGGGTTGTCCGGCAGCAACAAGCGTTGCACATCGGCGAGGTCGGCGATTTCAACCCACGCCCGGCGCGACTGCTCTGCCAGTTGCCGGCGATCGAGCGCGCCGCCCAGAAAGGAACCCAGACAGTTGGCCAGCAAACCGAGCAGATCCGGGTGAGCCTGCGCCAGGGCGTGCGTCGGAGCGCAACCCAGCACCAGCAGATGCGCGCTACGACCGGCGGCGTGGATGGGCAATGCGATCGCCAGATCCGCTGCCAGCAATTGCCGGAGTACGCTGTGTGGGGCCTCGATCGGCAGGTTCATGCGCATAGGTGCAGCCGTCGCCAGCAGGGCTGCCGTGCTGTCGTCGGTCAGCGCCAAGGCGGAACTGCCGAGGTCGAAGGCGTCGCTGGCGTCGATCTGGGTCTCGCCGCCGGCACCACTCAAGGCTACGAGGCGAGCAGCAGATTCAGCCGGGCGCAGCACCAGGGCGCTCGACACCTCGCCATAGAGCGCGTGCAGGATTTCGCTCTGCAGCCGCCAGGCGGCCATCGAATCACCGTCGAAAGCGCTGAGTCGGCGCAGTTGCTCGGTACTGGGCAGCGGGATCATGGTCGGAGTGCCCACGCTGGATCAGTGATGGATTCCGGACGAATCCGGAGCCGCCGGCTGGTAGCGGGTGGGATCGGGCACGCCGGCTTCGGCAAAGCCCTCGCGACGCAGCCGGCAGGAGTCGCAGCGGCCGCAGGCTCGGCCCTCACCATCGGCCTGGTAGCAGGACACGGTCATGCCGTAATCGACGCCGAGCGCAATGCCGCGGCGAATGATCTCGGCCTTGCTGAGGTCGATGATCGGCGCGTGGATGGTGATCGCAGCACCTTCGACGCCGGTCTTGGTGGCCAGCCGCGCCATCCGCTGGTAAGCCGCGATGAACTCGGGACGGCAATCGGGATAGCCGGAGTAGTCGACGGCGTTGACACCGATGTAGAGATCGTTGGCGCCGATGACTTCGCCATAGGCCAGCGCCAGCGACAGCATCAGGGTGTTGCGGGCCGGCACGTAGGTGACCGGTATGCCGCTGGTGGGCGATTCCGGCACGTCGATGGTGTCATCAGTCAGGGCCGAGCCGCCGATGGCACGCAGATCCAAGGGAATGACGCGATGCTCATGGGCCCCCAGGGTCTCGGCGATACGCCGAGCCGCCACCAGCTCGGCGCGATGACGCTGGCGATAGTCGACACTGAGGGCATAGCAACGGTGGCCCGCGGCACGGGCCATGGCCAGGACGGTGGCTGAATCGAGACCGCCGGAGAGCAGGATGATGGCTGAGGACATGGGTCAGAGCTGAAGAAGGGAAAAAGGAAAAGGAAAAAGGAAAAGGGAAAAAGGAAAAGGGGATGAGGACTACGCAAGACTACGGGCTTCGGCGCTCTTGTAGTCCAGACTTGTCTGGACCTACAAGAGCGCGGACTTGATCCGGGGAAAGAAATCCTCTGGCTTGGTAACCCATCTCTGGATTGCTTCGTCGCTGCGCTCCTCTCCATGAACCCATATCGCAAGTCGTTGATTTGCTTTGTTCACCTGTAGGAGCGCCCTTGCGGCGCGACCGCTGCTTCGGACCTGCGGCTTGCCGGTCGCGACGCGAGGTCGCTCCTACAGGCAGCTTGTGGTTCATGGCCCGTGGGCAGTGTCGGACCGACACAGGTGGCTCGCAATGACGCCGGGTTGGGGTTTCCGGAACCCCGAGTCCCGAGTCCCGAGTCCCGAGTCCCGAGTCCCGAGTCCCGAGTCCCGAGTCCCGACAACCGAGCTCAACCCTAGCGCCCCGCCACATTCCCCCACAGGACCTTGTGCAACTGCAGCTGAAAGCGCACCGGCATGCGGTCAGCCAGTATCCAGTCGACCAGGGTCGGCGCTGGCAGCACTTCGGCCACCGGGGAGAACAGCACCTGGCAGATGGCCGGCAGACCGCGGGTCTGGCACTGCTCGCGGGCCCACAGATAGTCGGCGCGGTCGGCAATGACGAACTTGATCTGGTCAGCCTGGCTCAGCAAGGGCAGATTCTCGTAGCGATTGCGCTGATGCTCGCCGGAGCCGGGGCACTTGAGATCGAGCACCTTGCGCACGCGCGCATCGACGCCGCTGACATCCATGGCGCCGGAGGTTTCCAGCGAGACCTCGTGGCCGGCGTCGCACAGAGCACTCAGCAAGGACAGGCAAGCGCGCTGCGCCAGCGGCTCGCCGCCGGTGACGCAGACATGCCGGGTATTGAATGCGGCAACGCTGGCAAGCACCTCATCCAGGCTGCGCTTGTTGCCACCGTGAAAGGAATAGGTGGTGTCACACCAGGCGCATCGCAGCGGACAGCCGGTCAGGCGCACGAACACCGTGGGCCAGCCGACGGCATCGGCTTCGCCCTGGATCGAGTGAAAGATCTCGGTGATCCGCAGCATTGCGGCCGTCGGCGAGGCCGCTTCAGAGGTACTGGCGTCGGTCATCCCCGGCTCGGTCGAATTCGAAGAAAAGCACAGTCGCTGCAGGTACCGCTCGCTGCGCCACGGCGCAGCGAGCACCGCAGCTAGCGTCCGTCCAGGCGCAAGGCCCGCAACCGACCCTGGGCCAGACGGGCCACCGGCGTATCCGGATAGCGCGAAACGACGTCGTTCAGGGTGCGGGCGGCGCTGCGCGAATCGCCCAGTTCATATTGGCAATAGCCTACCTTGAGCAAGGCATCCGGCGCCTTGCGGCTGTCCGGGAAGCGTGCCAGCAATCCCTGGAAAGTCTCCAGGGCAATTTCATAATTCTGGGTGACGTAATAGGACTCGCCCAGCCAGTAACTGGCGTTGGCGGCGTACTCACCAACGGGATACTGCTGCAGGAACATCGAGAACAGCTGCGAGGATTCGGAATAGCGACCCTGCTTGAGCGCTTCGAAGGCAGCCTCGTAAGCCTGCTTCTCGTCCGGACCACCCACCGCTGGGGCAGCATTGCCAGCCAGATCACCGCCCACAGTCTCGGCGCCTACCGGCAACGGTGGATTCATCGGCGTCGGTTCACCGAATCGGGTGGTCGGCTCGTCAGCGTTCAGTTGCTCCGGAGCCACGCTGTCCATCGGCTCGTTGGCGGCCGGGCGCGCTGGCACGGTCATGCCGCCTTCCAGACGCTGCAGACGTGAATCCAGATCCACGTACTGGTCGCGCTGGCGCTTCTTCAAGCCTTCAATTTCGAAAGCCTGACTTTCGACCAGTCCGCGCAGGTTCTGGACTTCATTCTGCAATTCCTGGTTGCGCAGGATGAGCTCGGACATGTTGCCGGAGTCCGCACTGCCCTGGACCTGGCGCTCAAGCTGGCTGACCCGCTCTGCCAGACTGAGGCGGCTCTGCGCCTGTGCCGATCCACAAACACAGACGGCGGCCACGAGGGCCGCCGTCAGGGATCGAAGCGTCAATGTACGAACGTCGATCATCATCACGACCGCTTACTGCTTGGCGGTGTAGACGATCTCGGCGCGACGATTCTTGGACCAGCAGCTTTCATCGCTGTCGGTGCAGATCGGACGCTCTTCGCCGTAGCTGACCACGGCAACCTGCTCGCTGCGACCACCGTTGGCCAGCAGCATGTCGCGCACGGCATTGCCGCGGCGCTCACCCAGGCCCAGGTTGTATTCGCGCGAACCGCGCTCGTCAGCGTGACCTTCCAGCGAGATCCGGGCACCCGGGTTGCTCGCCAGCCACTTGCCATGGCAGCGCAGCATTTCCATCGCCTCGGACTTGATCGTGGTCTGATCGAGGTCGAAGTAGGCAACGCGCGAGACCAGGCAGGGCTTGGAATCGAGCAGGGCCGGGTTGGTCCAGCTCTCTTCCTGGGCCGGAGCAGTCGTGGGCTGAGTCGGCGCCGGAGTCTGCGGCGGGGCTTCCGGCTTGACCACTTCCTTTTTGCAAGCAACGCCAGCCAGGGCCAGCGCAATCACCAAAACGCGAATCGGGGTATTCATTTTCTTATCCTTCGTACGAATGACAGCGAACCTGTGCACATCTTATTTTCACTTGAATCAACGTTGCCTGAAGGGTCCCCACGCCGGTTCCCGAACGTCGCCGTCAGGGATGGCCAAGCGTGCTCGGATCGATCCGTCGATCGGTGCCGAATAAAGAACCCCGCGATTCCCTTCGCGGGCAGCGTACAGCACCATGCTTGCGTTGGGCGCGAAGCTTGGGGATTCATCCAACGGACCCGGTGAAATCAGCCGAACCGCGTTGGTGCCCCCGCGCTCGCGGTCCACGACCGCAATACGATACACGTTCCTATTTCCCTGCACCATTGCCATAAGGCGGCCGTCATAGGAGACGGAGGCGCGGGCGTTGTAATCACCGACCGAGGTCAGGCGCTCAGGCGTGCCTCCGGAAGCCGGCATGCTGTAGATCTGGGGCTTGCCGGATCGGTCGGAGGTGAAGATCAGGCTGTTGCCACCCGGCATCCAGGCTGCTTCGGTGTCAATGGAGAAATGCCGGGTCAGCTGCGTCAGATTGTTGTTCAGCAGATTCAGCGTGTAGATCTCGGGATTGCCACTGCGCGACAGGGTCAGCGCCAGCGTGCTGCCATCGGGCGAAAACGTGGGCGCGCCATTGATGCCCTTGAACGAGGTGATCACCCGGCGCGAGCCAGTGGCCAGTTCATGCAGGTAGATGGTGTGACCGCCCTGGCGCTCGAAGCTCACATAGGCCAGCGACTTGCCGTCCGGCGACCAGGCCGGCGACAGGAATGGCTCGTCGTTCCAGACGATGCGCTGTTCGTTGTAGCCATCGGAATCAGCCACCCAGATGGCGTACTCGTACTTGCCTTCGCCCTTGCGCTTGGCTGTGATGTAGGCAATGCGGGTGAAGAAGGCGCCGCGCACGCCGATGATCTTCTCGTAGACCAGATCGGCAATCTGGTGAGACACCGCGCGGAAGTCTCCGGGACGCACCGGCAGCGCCAGCGCCAGCAGCGGCTTGCCAGACTTGACCTCGTGCAATTCAAATTCCACCCGGTAACCGACGTCGGCGCTCTGGATACGCCCGACGACGATGTAATCCTGCTTGAGCAACTGCCAGGTGGGAAAGCGGATGTCGGCTCCCCGTGCCGGCAGCTCGATCACGTCTTCCTTGGCCAGCGCCCGGAATTGCCCGGAACGGTTGAGATCGGCCCTGACGACCTGATCGATGGATGTGGGATCGGGCATGGCTGCCGCCTCCCAGGCAAAGGGCACAACGGCAATCGGAATGGCCGCGTCGCGACCGTTGACGATATCGATCTCCAGACCCTGGGCACTGGCGATGCGCGCCAGGCCGAGCAGAGCCAGAACCAGTACTGCAGTGCTGATGAGTCTTTGCATCGGTTCACCCGTCATAGCGGAAGTTGAAGTTCAGTGCAGGCTGGAAGACTGCCTCAAAGCCCATGTACGGGAGCGGACTGGCGCGTTCGACAGCCTGGATGATCGATTGCTGGATCAACGGATTCGCGTTGCACGGCGATCCGATGCTGACACCGATGACCTCCCCGCCAGGGATCTGACGCACTTTGAGTACGCAGCGGATCCCCGGCGGCGTGTTGGCGGGTCTGCGCCAGTTCTGGGTCACCACTTCCTGAATCAGTCCGGCATATTGGCTGAGCAGATCATTGGCCGCGTCCTGGCCGGGTCTCTGCTGCCCTTCGGGCTCTCGCGTGGCTGGCTGAGTCAGTATTTCCTGGGCACGCTGGGCCTCGCGCGCCTGCGCCAGCTGCTTTTCCCGCTCCTGGGTCAGACGCGCCGCTTCTGCGCGCTGCTTGCGGATGTCTTCGAGCTGCTGCATGCGCTGCTTTTCGATCTCCTGCTGGCGCCGCTGCTCCTCCTGCTGCTTGCGCAGCTGCTCTTTCTGGCGCTCCAGATTCATGGCGTTCTGATCAGGCACCGTCGGCAAGGTCGGGCGTTGGTCGGTGACGTCATCAGGCTTGGCCGCGGGCGGCGGTGGCGGTGGTGCCGGCTCCGGTTTGGGTACCGGTTTGGGAGGCTCGGGCTTGGGCGTGGGCCTGGTGGCCGGCTTGGGCAACGGACGCCCCAGATTCATGTCGACCAGCACTGCCTCCAGCGCGCCGCCGGCAATGACCGGCTTTTTGGGTGCACTGACGAACAGGCCGGCAAACATGATGAGTGCCGCGAGTACGTGTACGCCAATGGCGTAAACGAGTGCCCGGGTGCGGTCAGCGGCCGATTCCATAGATCAGAAGCGATGGGTTGTCGGTTGCTGGTTGTCGGTGGCCGGCAAGGCACTCCCGCGAATCTGAGGGCGGCGGCTCACTTGCGCGGCTCCTGCGGCAGCGGATCAGCCATCAGCCCGACCCGCGGTGCGCCCGCAGCCTGCAGCGCGACCATGGCCTCATAGACCCGCCCATAGCTGACATTGCGATCGCCACCCACCAGCACCGGCACCTTGGGGTTGTTGCGCACGAAGGCGCCGATCTTGGTGGTCAGCCCCTCGATGTCGATCGGCTCGCGCTCACCCTTGATGGTGAGAAACAGGTCCCCGGCACTGTCGACACTGACAATCACCGGATCCTCCGGCGTATCCAGCGGATTGGCATTGGCCTGCGGCAAATCCAGCTCCACGCCCAGATTCATCAGCGGCGCCGTGACCATGAAAATGATCAACAGCACCAACATCACGTCGATGTAGGGCACCACGTTGATGTCGGAGACGGGCTTACGGCGTTTGCGGCGCATGGTGGTGGGGGCTGCCTCTAGGTGTTCAGTGATGCTCGATTGCCAGACAAGTGAAACGTGAAAAGTAAAACGTCAATTGGCACAGCGTGGGGTTTGCGCATCTGAATTGACGTTTTACGTTTCACGTTTCACCGCTTCTGAGCGGCGCAGCCGCTCAGTTGTCCTCCGCATGCGCCTGACGCTGGAGGATGCTGCTGAATTCCTCCTGAAAAGTGTCATAACGCACTTCAATACGTTCGACGGCGTTGGAGAAGCGGTTGTAGAAGATCACCGCCGGGATGGCCGCGAACAGGCCCATGGCGGTGGCGATCAGGGCTTCGGAGATGCCGGGGGCCACCATGGCGATGGTGGCTTCCTTGACGGCAGCCAGGCCGTGGAAAGCGACCATGATGCCCCAGACGGTACCGAACAGACCCACATAGGGACTGATCGAGCCGACCGTGGCCAGGTTGTTGAGATGCTGTTCCAGGCGGTCGACCTCGCGCGACAGCGCCACGCGCATGGCGCGCTGGCTGCCCTCGATCAGCGTGCGACTGTCGATCTGACGCCGCTGGCGCAGGCGCGCAAACTCACGGAATCCGGCCTCGAACACACCCTCCAGACCCACCGCCGGCTTGCCGCGATTGCTGACCTCGCGATAGAGCTGGGCCAGATCGGCGCCAGACCAGAAGCGCTCCTCGAATTCATCTGCGGTGCGCGTGGCCATGCTGATCACCGCGCGCTTGCGGAAGATGATCCACCAGGACCAGATCGAGGCCGCAATCAGCAGCACCATGACGACCTGCACCGGCAAGCTCGCACCCAGAATCAGTTCCAACAAGTTCAACTCACCACTGTTCACCGCTGAATCTCCGTCAATACTTGGGCCGGTATGGGTATGGGTCTGAAGGTTTCGGCATCGAGACAGGCAATTTCCACCTCGGCGCGGCACAACTCGGTGCCATCGCGTTCATGGCTGATGACCTGGGTCATCGCAAAGCTGGCTCGACGGCAGACGCCCAGCTTGGCGCTGATGCGCAGGGCGTCATCCAGGCGAGCCGGTTTCAGGAACTGTATCTGCATTGAGTAGACTGCAAACACCATGGATGTTCCGAGCATCAGCGCCCGCTGCTCGAAACCCTTGGCGCGCAGCCATTCAGTGCGGGCGCGCTCCAGAAATTTCAGGTAATTGGCGTGATAGACCACGCCGCCGCCATCGGTGTCTTCCCAGTAGACGCGGGCCGGCCAGCTGAATTCAGCAGCACTCTTGCTCACTCAGGAGTCCTCGAACAGATCGGGGGTGGGTTCGGGTCGTCGTGGCGGCTTCAGTCCCAGATGCAGATAGGCCTTGCGGGTGACCACGCGGCCGCGCGCCGTGCGCATCAGAAAGCCCTGCTGGATCAGATAGGGCTCGACCACATCCTCGATGGTGCCGCGCTCCTCGCTCAGTGCCGCAGCCATGCTGTCCACACCCACCGGGCCACCCTCGAAGTGCTCGATCATCAGCCCCAGCAGGCGGCGATCGAGGGCATCAAAGCCCTCGTGATCGACATCCAGCATCTCCATGGCGCCGGACGCCGCCTTCAGCGTGATCACGCCTTCGCCCTTGATCTCGGCAAAGTCGCGGGCGCGCCGCAGCAGGCGGTTGGCTATCCGCGGGGTGCCGCGCGAGCGCCGGGCGATTTCCAGGGCCCCGTCCGGGTCGCACTGAATGCCCAGAATGCCTGCCGATCGAGTGACGATGCGGGTCAACTCTTCGACCGTGTAGAACTCCAGCCGCTGGACGATGCCGAAGCGATCGCGCAAGGGCGCGGTCAGCAGGCCGGCGCGGGTGGTGGCACCGATCAGCGTGAACGGCGGCAGATCCAGCTTGATCGAGCGTGCCGCCGGCCCATCGCCGATCATGATGTCGATCTGGAAGTCTTCCATCGCTGGATACAGCACTTCCTCGACCACCGGTGAGAGGCGGTGGATCTCGTCGACGAAGAGCACATCGCGCGGCTGCAGATTGGTCAGCAGCGCCGCCAGATCGCCAGCCCGCTCAAGCACCGGCCCCGAGGTCTGGCGCAGATTGACACCAAGCTCGTTGGCGATGACATGCGAGAGTGTGGTCTTGCCCAAGCCCGGGGGACCAAAGATCAGCACATGGTCCAGCGCCTCGCCACGTCGGCGCGTGGCTTCGATGTAGATCTCCATCTGCGCGCGCACGGCCTTCTGGCCCAGATATTCCGACAGCTTGCGCGGTCGGATACTGGCCTCGATGAGGTCTTCTTCACGGCTGGCAACCGGAGAGACGATGCGCGGGTCGCTGGAACTCATGGTCATCCGTGATGATTACGGCTCAGTTGCGGGGAAGAACGGCAGGCAAGGTTCGCAGGAAAAAGCACAAAGAGCGCAAGGACCATCATCCAGTGATCGAGTCATTGGCGTAAGACATGGCACAGGTAGACATTGACTCCAGGCACCCCGGGCGCAGGTAGTACTCGGTGCGGTCGGACGTCATCCATCCCCGGCCTCGCTTCTCGTCCTGCTTCGCATCCTTTCTGCTTTTTCTTCGCGTTTCGCGTCTCGCGTCCAGAAAAAGCGCTTGGACGAAGCGGATTCTGAACGAGCGGAGCGCACAAGCAAAGGAGCGCTTGCCGCGCGGTTCTACCTGCGTTTAGGCTGCGCGCCTATTCTGCATATCGAGTGAATACTCATGACACCTCATCCGATCACGCTGATTGGTGCCCCGACCGACGTCGGTGCTGCTGACCGCGGCGCCTCGATGGGCCCGGAAGCGCTGCGCGTTGCCGGTTTGCGCGAAGCGCTGATGGCGCGCGGCTTTGATGTCGACGACCGCGGCAATCTGGTCGGACCGATCAATCCGATGCAGCCGCCCGACCAAGGCTATCGTCATCTTGCGGAGGTGACGGCCTGGAACAAGCGCGTGTTCGAGGCGGTGAGCGCCGCTCTGGACGAGGGCCGCTTGCCGATCATGCTCGGCGGTGATCACTGCCTGGCCATCGGCTCCATCGGTGCAGTCTCGGCGCACTGCCGGCGCGTGGGCAAGAAGCTGCGGGTGCTGTGGCTGGATGCCCATGCCGACTTCAACACCTGCGAGATCACCCCTTCGGGCAACATCCATGGCATGCCCGTCGCCTGCCTGTTCGGCATCGGGCCCAAGGCGCTGGTGGAACTGGCCGGATTTTCGCCCGCGTTGAACCGCGATCAGATTCATCAGATCGGCATCCGCAGCGTCGATACCGGCGAGCGCCGACTGGTGCACGAACAGCAGATGTCCATCTTCGACATGCGCTACATCGACGAACACGGATTGCGCAAGGTCATGCAGGAGGCGCTGGCGGACCTGGACCACCACACCCACCTGCACGTCAGTTTCGATGTCGATTTCCTCGATCCGGAGATCGCGCCGGGCGTGGGTACCACGGTGCCGGGTGGACCGAACTACCGCGAAGCCCAGCTGGTCATGGAAATGATCGCCGATACCGGATTGCTGGGATCTCTGGACGTGGTCGAGCTCAATCCGGCCTTCGATGACCACAACCGTACCGCCGTGCTGGCGGTCGACCTGATCGAGAGCCTGTTCGGGAAATCGACACTGGTGCGTCGCGAGCGCTGAGCCTGCCGCCGGCAGAGTCCGATCTACCGGTCGCGACGTCGACAGTTCTTCGGTCGCTCGACCCTCGTTCCCCTCGTTTGCCGTTGCAATGCGGCGACGCTCGTGCGAGCGTTCGTCTTCAGGGGGCAACACCAATGAAGACGAATCTGGATGCGCGAATTCGAACGCACGCAGGTGCCGTTCCGCCGTGGCCTGCAGGCGCGGGTACTGATCGGTGTGCTGCTTGGCCTGGCGATGATGCTGGCTGCCGTTCTGCTGGTCTTCTACGGTCGCGGCTACGATCTGCTGCTGGCGCGGGAGAAGGCGCTGGCCAGCAGTGCCACCCAACGGCTGGCGGCAGAGGTGGGGCAGCAACTGGCGCTCGCCGAGGGTCTGGCCGCCACGCTGGCCAATCTGGGTGAACTGCTGCCACGCGATGCAGGCTTGTGGCGACGTCTGCTGCCGCATCTGCTGGATCTGGAAGATCGTGCCGACCTGATTGCCGGCGGCGGCATCTGGCCGGAGCCGGGCGAATTCGAGCCGGGCACCGAGCGTCGCAGCTTCTTCTGGGGCCGTGATGCAGCCGGCAAGCTCCGCTATTTCGACGACTACAACGCCCCGGGTGGGCCCGGATACCACCAGGAGGAATGGTATGTACCGGCGCGCCATCAGCGCGAGGCGCACTGCTACTGGTCGCGCTCCTATCAGGATCCCTACACCAGCGAAGCCATGGTGACCTGCACCGTGCCGATGCATCGCGGCGCCCGCTTCATCGGTGTCAGCACCGTGGATCTGCGCCTGTCCGGCCTGCAGCGTTTCTTGCTCGAACGCGGCCAGGCACTGAACGGCTACGCCTTCGCCCTGGACCGCAACGAAGTCTTCATCACCCGTCCACCGGAGCCGGCCGAGCTGGCGGGCGCCAGCTACTCGCCCACGGTCGCCGTTGAAGGCCTGATCCGCCAATATCCGGTCTTCGCCGAACTGGCGGCCTATCTACGCCGTGGCACCGAAATCAGACCCGACCCGGAGCTGTTGGCGTTGGCCCGGGACATCGCCGCTGCCAGCGACAACATCGACGATGCCGAGGCTCTGCGCATTGCCGACCAGCTGCGCGATGATGGCAGCAGCGGACTGGCGGTTCGGCAGACCACGCTGGATCGGGATGCCTTTCTGGGCGAGCCGGTGCTGGTGACCAGCTTGCGCTTTCCGGAAGCCCACTGGCAGCTGGTAGTGGTGCAGCCGGCCAGGCTGGTGCGTGATGCGGTGTTGGGTTTCATGCGCCAGCTGGCCTGGACCATGTCTCTGGCCATCATCGCGGTAATGGCCGTTGCTGGCTGGCTGGTGCGACGCTACCTGGTGATGCCGATCCGGCGCATGGTCTCGCAGCTTGCTGTCGCCGAACAGAGTTCAAGACCGGGACGGATTGATGTTCCCGGTGGCGACGAACTGGGCTTGCTGGCACGCAAGTTCAATGCCTATGCCGAGCAATTGCAGAACAGCAGCGATCAGTTGCGGGCCTCGGCGGCGCAGTTTCGCGCCGTCACCGAACTGGCCCACGATGCGCTGATCCAGATCGATGACGATGGCCTCATCCGCAGTCTGAATCGTAGCGGGGAACTGATGTTCGGTTGGCGCGAGGAGGAACTGCTCGGTGCGCCGCTGTCCCGCTTGATGCCCTGGGATCCACGGGTGGATGGCGACAACGCGGGACAGGTCGAGCGCCGCGCGACCAGCCGCGCCGCGACCCGAGTCCAGGAATTCGGCGCTGAGCGCCGCGACGGCAGCAATTTCCCAGCAGAAGTCTCGGTCAGCTACTGGCGAGGACCGAGCGGCGGTCTCTACAACCTGCAGGTACGCGACGTCACCGAGCGCAAGCGCTCGGAAGAACAGATCCGGATGCTGGCCACGCACGACACGCTCACCGGCCTGCCCAATCGCACCCTGTTCAATGATCGACTGGAACAGGCGGTCGAGCAGAGCCTGCGCACGGGTACGCTGATGGCGGTGCTGTTCCTCGATCTGGATCACTTCAAGCTGGCCAACGACAGTCTCGGTCATGCGGTGGGTGATGGCGTGCTGTGCGCCGTCGCCGAGCGCCTGAGAACCCGCTTGGTTCCGGGCGCCAGTCTGGCGCGCCTGGGCGGTGACGAGTTCGCGCTGCTGCTGCCGCAGATCAGCGATGCCAGCGTTGCCGCGCGCATGGCCAATACGCTGATCACGGCCTTGGCCGACCCTTTCGACATCGGCGGGCATCGCGTGCAAGTGGGCGTCAGCGTCGGCATCACGCTCTGCCCCAACGACGACCAGAACGCCGACCAACTGCTGCGCAAGGCCGATCTGGCCATGTATCACGCCAAGGCCGAGGGCCGGAACACCTATCGCTTCTATACCGAGCGTCTGCATCACGAGTTGACCGAACGGCGCGCACTGCTGGACGACCTGGCCAATGCCATCGCCGGCAATCAATTTGTTCTGCACTATCAGCCGGTGGTGTCGGCGAGCAGCGGCGCCCTGCACGGCATTGAGGCGCTGATTCGCTGGCAGCACCCGCAACGCGGCCTGCTGGCGCCCGACCTGTTCGTTCCGCTGTGCGAGAGCAGCGGCCTGATCGCGGCCATGGGGCAGTGGGTGATCGAGCGCGCCCTCGCCGATCTGGCTGCCTGGGATGCTGCCGGATTGCCACGCGTACGATTGGCACTGAATCTGTCCCTGGCCCAATTCCATGACCCGGAGCTGGTCAAGACGGTCAGTTCGGCGCTGGCTCGCCACGCGCTGACGGCTGATCGGCTCGAGTTCGAGCTCACCGAGACCGTGTTGATGCACGATCAGGATGAGGCCGTGGCCCTGATGCTTCGGCTGCGCAGCTTGGGCGTCAGTCTGTCGGTCGACGACTTCGGCACCGGCTATTCCTCGCTGGCCTATCTGAAGCGCTTCCCGGTGCAGAAGCTGAAGATCGACAAGTCCTTCGTGATGGGTGTGGCCGACGATCCGGACTCGGCGATCATCTGCCGCTCGGTCATCGGATTGGGTCACAATCTGGGCATGGAGCTGGTGGCCGAAGGCGTGGAGCGCAAGGCCGATCTGGCCTTCATCCAGCGCCATGGCTGTGACTGGGCTCAGGGCTTCCATTACAGCGCCGCACTGCCCATGCCGGAACTGAGACAATGGCTGGCATCAAGATCGCCGGCACTTGAGCTGAGCACAACCAGCAGGGGATAGGACCATGCTCGCAGCCTACATCGAAGCCTACGGCGGACCCGAGCGCCTGCGCGTGGGGACCTTGCCCGAACCCAGCCCCGGCGCTCACGATCTGCTGGTCGAGGTCGCCGCCGCCAGCGTCAATCCGATCGATTTCAAGCTCCGCCAGGGCAAGGTCAAGTCGATGATGCGCTTCGATTTTCCGCTGGTCCTGGGCAATGATCTGTCCGGCACCGTGCGCGAGGTGGGCGCCGCGGTGACCCGCTTCAAGCCCGGCGACCGCATCATCGCCCGCCTCGGAAAGACCCGTATCGGCGCCTTTGCCGAGCGCGCGCTGGTGGCTGAGTCCGATGCCGCCCTGGCCCCGTCGAGCATCGATCTGGTCGATGCCGCGGCCCTGCCCCTGGCGGGCCTGACCGCCTGGCAGGCGCTGTTCGAACTGGGCCAGCTCAGCGCCGGGCAAACCCTGCTGGTGCATGCCGGCGCCGGCGGTGTCGGCCATTTCGCGCTGCAGCTGGGTCGCTGGAAAGGGGCGAAGGTCTACACCACGGCCAGCGACAAGAATCGGGAGCGCTGCCTGCGGTTGGGTGCCGATGCCGTGATCGACTACCGCACCACGCGCTTCGAGCAGATCATGCATGGCGCCGATGTGGTGCTCGACACCCAGGGTGGCAACACCTTGCTGCGCTCGATTGCCATCACCCGGCCTGGCGGTCATGTGATCTCGATAGCGGCGATGCCCACCCCCGAGGTGGCGCGCGCCTGGGGCGTCGGTCCGCCGCTGACCTGGATACTGGCCTTCCTGACCCGCCCGGAGCGCGCCGCTGCCCGAGCCCGCGGCGTCAACTACCACTATCTGTTCATGCGCCCCGACGGCGCCCAACTGGCGGAACTGGTCAGTCTGGTCGACGCGGGTCAGCTGCGCCCGGAGATAGACCGTCGCTACCCGCTCAAGGACGCGGCCGAAGCACTGGCCTATGTCGAAGCCGGACATGCCGCCGGCAAGGTGCTGGTGGTGCCCTGAGGGCCGCGCCACAAGCGGCCCTCACCAAACATGTCGTAACTTATTGATCTACTGAATCACGAAGAAGGGGAAGGGGGCAGGGGTCCAACCTCGACGCATGATCTGGCCGTGCCGCGACGTGGGTCCCCTGCCCCCCGCCCCCTGTTTGATTCGCGACCAAGCGCACCGCCAGGGGCGAGCGGGACTCTCAATAGACCCTGCAGAACACCGATTTCAGGTAGCGCGATTCCTGCACGTGCGCCAGCCAGGGGTGATCGGCGCCGGCACCGCGCACTTCCAGGATCTGGACCGTGCGATTGGCGTAGAAGGCGGCGCGCCGGATCATGTCCAGGAACTGCTCCTCGCTGACCAGGCCCGTGCAAGAACAGGTCAGCAGGATGCCACCGGGTTTGACCACCGCCAGCGCCGCCTTGTTCATATCCAGATACTTCTTCAGCGCCGGAATGACCTTTTCGCGGTCGCGGGTCATCTTGGCCGGATCCAGGATGACGGTGTCGAACTGTTCGCCGTTGTTGGCGGCATCGCGCAGCCACGGAAAAATGTCGGCGTGGACAAAACGCGCACGCAGCTTGTTCAGCCGCGCGTTGTGCTTCGCCAGTTCCAGCACTTCCTCGTCCAGATCCACGCCCACCACTTCCTCGGCACCGGCGGCAGCGGCATAGATGGCAAAACCACCGGAATTGCAGCACAGATCAAGCACCCGCTTGCCCGCCGAAAAATCCCCGAGGCGCTTGCGGTTGTCGCGCTGATCGGCAAAGAAACCGGTCTTGTGCTTCTGACCCGGCGCCACCTTGAAGCGCAGGCCGTACTCGGTGATCGTGGTCGGCGGCGGCGGCGCCGGCACCGAGCAATCGAAACTCTCCTGCTTGGCAACATGCTCTTCGGCAAACCAGTAGAACTGATGGTCACCGAAGTGCTCGGCCAGCGCGCGCCGAATGACGTCGCGCAAGCGCCACATGCCAGCCGAGAAATACTCGATGACCAGGGTGTCGGCAAAACGATCGACCACCAGTCCACTCAGGTCATCGCCTTCGGAGTGGATCACCCGATAGGCGTCGGTGACTTCGTCCAGCCTGAGCACCTGGCGCCGCAGTTCCAGCGCCCGGGCGATGCGGTAGCGAAAGAAATCCGCATCGACGACCAGCTCCGGCTGCTCGGTGAGTACCCGCAGGGCGATGCGCGAATGGCCATTGTAGAATCCGCGGCCCACCCAGGCACCGGTGCGGTCTTCTATATCGACCACGCTGCCAGGACGCGGTTTCGGGTCCGGCTTCTCGACCATCTTCTGAAATATCCAGGGATGGTTCGAGCGGCGCTCGGTCTTGAGCCGCACCAGCGGCAGAGCTTCGGTAGGGGTCTTGGTCATTCGCCGATGATACCTGCCCCATCATCAGCGGCGCTCAGCCGCTGAAACAACTGCCGCAGATGGACCAGCCTCACCGGTTTGGCCAGATAGTCGTCCATGCCAGCCGCCAGGCAGCGCTCGCGCTCACCCGGCTGGGCGTTGGCGGTGACCGCCACAATCTTCGGTTGCCGCGCGATGGCCATGCGGCGAATCGCCGCTGCCGTGGCATAGCCATCCATTCCCGGCATCTGGCAATCAAGCAGGATCAGGTCGAAATCGCCCTCCGCAACCATGGCGACGGCCTGTGCGCCGCCATCCGCCGCCACACTCTCCAGCCCCAGTGCCTGCAGTTGCGCCAAGGCCACATCGCGATTGACGTCGACGTCATCGACGACCAGGACCTTGCCCGGAAAGCCCTTCGAGGGCTCGGCCGGGACGCTCTCGGTCGCCACGGTATCTTCCGGCGTCGATTCCAGCGCCAGCGTGAAGCTGAAACAGCTGCCGCCTCCGGGCGCGTTCTCGACGTTCAGAGTACCGCCCATGGCGTTGACCCAATGCCGGGTGATGGTCAAGCCGAGGCCGGTACCCTGGAATCGTCGGCTGGAGGATGCATCCACCTGGACGAAGGGCTCGAAGATGCGCTCGCGATCTTCCGGGCGTATGCCGATGCCGGTATCGATCACGCTGAAACGCACCTGGCCCGGCGCCGCCGCTTCGAGGACGATGCGCACACTGCCGACCTCAGTGAACTTGATGGCGTTGGCAGTCAGGTTCAGCAGAATCTGCCGCAGGCGCAAGGGGTCAACCCTGACCCTTCGAGGCAAGCGCGGATCGGCAGCCTCCAGTTGCAGTTGCAAACCGCGTTGCTCGGCCAGTGGCTTGAGACTGTCGAGCACCGATTCCACGATTTCGCTCAGAACCGCCGCCTGGGTCACCAGCGGCGCCTGCTGACGATCGGCCCTGGCCAGATCGAGCAGGTCGTTGAGCAACGCCATCAGACCCTCGGCACTTCCCAGCAAGGTCTGCAGTCGCTGTTTGTGGGCGGGAGCCAAGTCTTCCCGCAGCAGCAGTTCGGTGGTACCGATGATGCCGTTCAGCGGCGTGCGAATCTCATGGCTGGTGTTGGCCAGCAACTGGTCCTTGGCCACGCTGGCCGACTCCGCCGCGGCCAGCGCCCGTTTGAGTTCATGGGTTTGCTGAGCGATGTAGTTCTCGCGCTCGGCCACCACACGTTCCAGATCCGCGTGCGAGCGCGCCCGCGCCGCCATGGCCTCGATCCAGCCGCGGCGCGCTTCCGACAGGCGCTCGGCCAGATGCAGCAGGCCCTCGCGCATGGAGTGCACTTCGACCGAAGCGCCGGCCGGAAGGGCTTCCAGTTCCGGGATGCCGACCTCGCTTTGCACATCCAGACGATCGATATCCTGCTTGATCAACTCCAGCGGCCGCGCGATCAGGGCGACGACTCGGCCAATGGCCAACCAGATCGCAAGCATGCCCACCAGCGCAATCGCAGCGATCAGCCACTGCAGCTGCCGGCGCGACTGGGCGATGGCCGTGCCCGGCGAGCGCACGATCACCTGCCAACCGAGCATTCCCAGCTGGGACACCGAGGAGAACCGAGGAGGCTCATGGTCCAAGGCGTCGGGCCGCGTATCGTCACCGCCTGTCGGTTCCGGCTCTATCCGCATCAGCGGCCGAGGCGCGGCGCCATTGGAATAAACCACGGCGCCACCACGGTCCACGACGTCAAGCGACAGCCCTTCCTCTGCCAGATTCAGTCGCTCGACAACCCGGTCAAAGTTGGCAATGCGCAGGGCGCCCTGGACCACCCCGGCAAATTGTTGATCGAGGGATACCGGCGCGGCGATGGCGACAATGATGTCGGTGCCCAGACCACGGCCCTGAAAGACATCGGAGATGTAGCTCTGGCCGCTGTCACGGGGCACCTGGAAATAGGACCGGTCGGTCACCGAACGCTTGACCGCCACATAGTCCAGATCTTCCTGGAGGGTGCGACCGCTGGCTACAGCCCGCAGAAAGCCGTCGGCGTCGGTGCGCAGCATGGTCAGGAAGCCAGGAAAGCGCTGTCGCATCGATGCCAGATCACGTGACAGCGAAATGGGCTCGACATCGAACCTGGACTGGTAGTCGGCCAGATACTCGATGGCCGCCATGTGCAGCGTCAGATACTGGTCCAAGGCCGCCGCGGCCGTTTGTGCAGCGGCATCCAGCCTGGCCTGATGCACCGACACCAGATGCCGGCTTTCCAGCATCCCGTATGACCAGGCAAACAGCACCAGCGGCAACCCGCAGACGGCAATCAGCCAGGTACCGAGCTGATCCCGCAGCCGAGCACTACCCGTGGCGGGCCTAGCCGACATGGCACCGGCCGGCTCGATGAATTGGGGCGACCTGAGGTGGGCGGCATGTGGATTCCGTCATCGGTCCTTTCCTGGCAGGCCGTCCCGGAGGAGGCGTCCATTGACTTAGCCATGATGGCTCGGCAGAGGCTAGCATGGGCGAGTACTGACACCGGAGCCACTCCCTTGGCCGCATCCCTGGACCCGTCTGACCCTGCCATCCTGGATTACGAGACACTGGACGAATTGCGACTGCTGGACCGGGTCAAGCCTGGTCTGCTCGACCAGCTGATGGAGCGATTCGAAGCCAAGCGTCAGGGCCAACTGGCAGCGCTGGAGCAAGCCATGGCAGATCAACGCTGGCCCGAGGTGAAGACGCTGGCGCACTCCCTCAAGGGCGGCGCCGGCTCGATAGGCTTGATCGCGCTATCGCGACTGGCGGCACAGCTGGAGAGCGACCCTCAGTCGCTGATCCTGAATCCGGCTCTGCTCGGCACACTTGACCGGGCCATGAACGAGGGCATGAGGGCGCTGCGCGCCTGGCGGGACGGATAGGCGGCTGGCGGTCACTAGAACGGCAGTACCAGTTTGGCATCCAGCGCCAGCAACTGGGCCCGGAACAGCCCCTGGATGCGGGACAGGGCATCACCATCGGCAGCATCAAAGCGCAGCACCAGACAAGGCGTGGTGTTGGAACAGCGCACCAGCCCCCAACCGTCGGGCCAGTCAGCGCGCACACCGTCGATCAGGGTGACCCGCGCGCCATCGAACTTGGCCCGCTCGCGGAACTTCTCCATGAAGCGATAGTGAGCACCTTCCGGCATGTCGATCTTGAGCTCGGGGGTGCTCACGCCCTGCGGCAACTCGGCAAAGATCTCCTCCGGATCACGGCCATCAGCGGCGATGATCTCGAGCAGGCGACAGCCCGCGTACAGGCCATCATCGAATCCGTACCAGCGTTCCTTGAAGAAGAAGTGGCCACTCATTTCACCCGCCAGTTCGGCCTGAGTCTCCTTCATCTTCTTCTTGATCAGCGAATGCCCGGTTTTCCACATGACCGGGCTACCGCCATGACCGAGGATCACGCCAGACAGATGACCGGTGCACTTGACGTCGTAGATGATCGTGGCACCCGGCGCGCGGGTCAGCACGTCGCGGGCAAACAGCATCAGCAAGCGGTCGGGATAGACGATCTTGCCGGCGGCAGTGACCACGCCGAGGCGGTCGCCGTCGCCATCGAAGGCCAGACCGATGTCGGCCTTGAGCTGGCGCACGGTGAGGATCAAGTCTTCCAGATTGTGCGGATCACTGGGATCCGGATGATGATTCGGGAAGTTGCCATCAACCTCGCAATACAGCGGCATGACCTCACAGCCGATTTCCTCGAACAAACGCGGCGCGATACCGCCGGCGATGCCGTTTCCGCAGTCGATGACCACCTTGAGCGGACTCTCCAGCTGGATATCGCCGGAAATCCGCTCGATGTAGTTCTCGACCAGATCCATCTGGGTGAGCGCGCCGCGCCCCGATTCCAGACGATCGTCGACGATGCGGTCATAGAGAGACTGGATGTCCTGCTCGGCCAGCGTGTCGCCGCCGATCATGATCTTGAAGCCGTTGTAGTCGGGCGGATTGTGGCTGCCTGTCACCATGATGCCCGAGCCCGCGCTGAGGTCATGCGTGGCGAAATACAGCACCGGTGTGGGCACCGCGCCGATGTCGATGACATCACAGCCGGCAGCCAGCAAGCCCTGGACCACGGCGTCGGCCATGTCCGGACCGCTGAGTCGACCATCGCGACCCACCAGCACCGTCTGCAGACCCCGTGCGCGCACTTCTGAACCCACCGCGTGCCCAATTTGCTGGGCGATGGCGGGAGTCAGGGTCTTTCCTACCACACCGCGGATGTCGTAGGCGCGGAAGATGCTGCGATCAAGCACACCCCCGGCCTTCGACGATGCAGCCTTGACCGGTTTGGGTGGAGCCATAGGCGGGGCCGTGGACGCCGCCGCGACTGCGGCCGGGCCGGCAGCGGCTTCCGTCGGCGCCTGCCTGGCCGCTGCCAACTTGTCCTCCTTCGCGGCTGCCTCGACTTTCAAACGCTCCCCCAGCGTCACTTCCTTGGGCGCGCCCGCGCGCGACGGGTGCAACAGGCGTTCCAGCAATTCTGGACGCGTGCGCCAGACGATGACCAGGATCGCAGCGAGCAAACTGATGATGGCAGCCACCAGATTGCCCAAGGCGCTCTCCGGCCCCAGCACGATCAGCGGCGGTGGAATCCGATAACCGATGCGCAGCATGGCCCCGGGCACGGCTGCGGTATTGGCAATCGCTTCCGGGCTGCCCTCAAGTACGCCGGAATTGCCCACTTCGCCCTGCAGCAACGCCAATTGCAGGCCGCCGGTGGAGATCTGCTCGAAACTGGTCCTCAGCGGCTCATAGGGCAGCTTGATCAATGCGAAACCAACGATGCTGCCGCCATTGTTGACGGGGTTGACCAGGACCAGCTCGAGCGGGCCGCCACGCACACCGTGGACCTGCGCCGGTGCCGGTGCCCCCAGGCGTGCAGCGCTGAGCAGCATCTCGGCGTTGGCATAGCCAAAACCGCCGATATCGTCGCCGATCTCGTCGAGCACGTCGGCGCCGACGAAGCGGCCATCGCTCACCTCAGGCATGTTCTCCCGGATCGCGGCAAGCGCCCGAGTGGCGTCACCCGAACTGCCGCTGGCGAAATAGCGAGCGATTTCGGGATGCAACAAGGCTGCACTCAACTGACGTTGGCGCTCGGAGACAAATCCGCCGATGCTCTGGCGAGCCTGCGCCACCACGCGATCGGCTTCGCCTTGCAGGGACTCGGTAGTCCAGGCCTGCCAGGTCTGAAACAGAAACAGGGCGCCCACACTGAGCAGCAGGGCCAAACCGACCGGCGCCAGAATCTGGCGCACATCGAATTTCGCGCCCTTGGCGCCGGGCCTGGCTGCAGTGGCATCTTTCAGCTTTGAGAGAAGATTGCGCATCGATGGCACGCTGGCAGGGAATCCTGATTGGCTTGATGCTGCTGAATCCGATCCTTCGACCGGCCTGGAATGCGCCTAGTCTCGCTCAGCTGCGCCCGCTGTGTCCAAAGCCACCGCTCCCGCGTTCTGTGGCATCGAAACCGTCGACCACCCGCAAGCTGGCCTGCAGCACGGGCACCAGAATCATCTGCGCGATGCGATCGCCCGGCGCAATACTAAAGGGCTGGTCGGATCGGTTCCAGCACGACACCATCAGTGGCCCCTGATAGTCGGAATCGATCAGACCGACCAGATTGCCGAGCACAATGCCGTGGCGAGCGCCGAGGCCGGAGCGCGGCAGGATCAACGCCGCCACGGCGGGATCGGCGATATGGATGGCCATGCCGCTGGAGATCAGCTCACTGGCACCCGGCGCCAGCGTCAACGGCGCCTGCAGACAGGCCCGCAGATCAAGCCCTGCCGATCCGTCAGTGGCATAGGCCGGCAGCGGCCAAAGCGTGCCCAGGCGCGCATCCAGAATCCTGACGGCCAGATCCAGGGGGCTGCTGATCATGCCGTGCCGGCCTCCAGCCGCTGACCGATCAAGCGGATCAGGCGCGCCGCCAGCTCGCGCTTGCTGCCACTGCCCAGTTCACTGACGCCGTCGGCAGAGATCACGGTCAGAGCGTTGTCATCTCGATCGAAGGCGGCATCCGGTCCCACCCGATTGGCGACGATCAGGTCCAGACCCTTGGCCTCTAGCTTGCCACGGGCGTACTCCAGTACATCCCGGGTTTCCGCGGCAAACCCCACCAGCAGGCGGGGCCGCGCTGCACGCGCCAGTTCGGCAATGATGTCCGGATTGCGCACCAGCGCCAGGGCCATGCTCTCGGCACCCTTCTTGATCTTGTGCTCGGCTGCCTCGGCCGGACGATAGTCAGCCACCGCCGCCGCACCGATGTATACATCGGCGCCGGCCGCCGCGTTCATGACCGCCTCGTACATCTGCAAGGCACTGCGCACGTCGATGCGCTCACAACCCGCCGGCGTCGGCAGATGCACCGGACCGGCAATCAGCTGGACTCGGGCGCCCGCGGCACGAGCAGCCGCGGCGATGGCGAAACCCATCTTGCCGGAGCTGCGATTGCCGAGAAAGCGCACCGGGTCCAGATCCTCGAAGGTCGGCCCTGCGCTGACCACCACCCTGCGCCCCGACAGACTTTGCGGCACTGCGCCGATCAGCGCATCGATGATCTCTGCCGGCTCGGCCATGCGTCCGGCCCCGACATCGCCGCAGGCCTGATCCCCGAAGCCAGGGCCGATGATCTGCAAGCCGCGCTGCACCAACACCTGCAGATTGTCCTGTACCGAGGGATGCGCCCACATCTGCGCATTCATCGCCGGCGCCAGCGCTACCGGCGCGGCGCTGGCCAGACACAGCGTGGTCAACAGATCGTCGGCAATGCCGGCGCGCAACCGAGCCATCAGATCGGCGGTAGCCGGGGCAATCACGATCTGGCTGGCCCAGCGTGCCAGTTCGATATGCCCCATCGCCGCTTCTGCCGACTCATCCCAAAGGCTGCTGCGCACGGCACGGCCGGAGAGTGCCTGGAAGGTAGCCGCACCGACAAAGTGCCGCGCCGAGTCGGTCATCACCACCTGCACTTCGGCACCCTGTTCGCGCACCCGGCGCACCAGTTCGGCGCACTTGTAGGCGGCGATGCCCGCTCCCACCCCCAGAACCAGCCGCATTGTCGAAAGCTCTGCCACGCGTCGGAAAATTCCTACAGCACAATCAGCACAAGACTACCGGAAATTGCGCGATTGCCGGATCGCCCCCGGGAAGGCTGCGCGCCCATGCTGGCCGCTCCCGATCTCAGGACCTGCCCATGAACACCCATCGACCCATCCACGACTGGCCCGATCAGGAGCGCCCGCGAGAGCGCCTGATCGCGCTGGGCGCCGAACGCCTGAGTGATGCCGAACTGCTGGCCCTGTTGCTGGGTACGGGTACCCGCGGCTGCAGCGCCGTCGACAGCGCCCGTGAACTGCTGCGGCAATGCGGTGGATTGCGGGCCACACTGGCAGCGGCCCTGAGCGAGCTGCCCGCGGGCCTGGGCATCGGCCCGGCCAAATGGGCGGTGCTGCAGGCGGCGGCAGAGCTCGGCCGACGAGCCGGGGCCGGCAATCTGCGCCGGGGCGGCACCATCGGTGCACCGGCAGATGTGCATCAAGTCTTTCAGGCGCGCCTGCGCGATGCCGAACGGGAGGTGTTCTCGGCGCTGTTCCTGGATGCACGGCATCAGGTGATCGGCATCGAGGATCTGTTTCATGGCGGCCTGACCGGCGCGGCGGTGTACGTGGGAGAAGTGGTCAAGCGGGCCCTGAAGCTGGCCTCGGCGGCAGTTGTGGTGGCCCACAACCATCCGTCGGGCGTTGCCGAACCGAGCGCCGCCGACCGCGAGCTGACCGAACGCCTGCGCCAGGCACTGGCGTTGGTCGAAATCCGACTGCTGGATCATGTCGTGGTGGGTGACGGCGCCACGGTTTCCTTTGCCGAGCGCGGCTGGATCTGAGGTGCCGGCGTCGCTTCCAGCCTCGTATACTCGGGACGAACCCAACCTCGGACGCAAGCCGGATCACACATGCAAGTCGATGTCGCCAGCGCCTTGCTCGACCTGGACAGCCAGTTCCCGGCAGACGCCTGCGAGCACCGGGTGCGCGATGTTGCCCAGGCTGCCGAAGCCTTGCGCGAGCGCCGGCCTGATTTGTTTGCGGTGATGCAGGAGGTCGGGCAGTCCTATCTGTCGACCTTTGGTGAAGAATGGCGGCCGCTGCTGAAGAAAGCTCAGGATGCGCTGGCGCTGAGTTTTGTGCGCATGGCCTCGCGCCACGGCAGCTGGGGCCGTGATCTGCACGAGTATCACAATGAACAGCATGCGCTGGAACTGCTCAACGGACGCCTGGCGCGGGCACGGCTGCAACTGGGCTGGCAAGCCCTGGGGGCGCAGGACTGGCTGTTGCTGGCGCTCTTTGCCACCTGCCATGACCTGCGCCAACGCGAAGCCGCCGACTTCTGGCACGACATCGGCGCCAATGAACGTGCCAGCATCGCCGAGGCCTGTCGCATCCTGGATCAGGTGGGTTTTTCGCGCGAGCAGGATCGCGAGTTCTTCGTTGCGCTGAGTCTGATGATCGCCGGATCCACTTTCGATGCCCGCCCGGCCGCACGCAATTTCTTCAATACCGCCGAGGTTGCTTCCTCTGGCGGGTCATTGGCGCCCAAGCTGGTGGCCGAGCTCAGGGCCGAACGCGCCGAGGAGGATCTGGATCCGGAAACGGCGCGCTACACCCGTCTGATGTTGTTCGCCGCTGATCTCGACACCGCCAATGTGGCTGAGCCCTTCGCCGCCTTTGCCGGCAGCGCCGTGCGCCTGGTTCAGGAGCGGGAAAAGCGTGCCGGCCGAGCCCTCAATGCCGCCGAATCCGCGCTGCCGGTGTTCGATTTCCTGACCTCGGGACAGGAGCGCTACTTTTTCGAGCTGCATCGATTTGTGTCGCCGCTGGGCCTGGAAGTCTTCGGCAACGGCAAGCGCAGCAACGAACCCAAGGTGCAATGGCAAAGCCGACGCATGCGCGAGCTGTTTTCCGGCGGCCCCAGGCCCGGCCAGACCGGCCAGCACGTGATCGAAGCCTTCTTGCGCCTGGCTGACGAGATTGGCTGAGGCCGGGCTGCTGCCGAGTGGCCTGTTGCTGATTCCGGTGTCGGGTGGCAGCGGCAGCGGCGAGCTGCAGCGGGCTCTGCTGTTGGCGCGCAGTGCACGGCAGCGCTGGCCCGGCCTTCCGATCACCATTGCCGCGGCGGCTTCAGCGCTGCCGGCGCTTGCTGACCCGGGCATTGAGCAGGTGGCGCTACCGGCGTCACCTACGCGCTGCAGCACCGAAGTGATCGCGGCCATCCGCTCGCGACGCCCGGCGGTGGTGATTTTCGACAGCACGGCAAGACCGGCCCAGTTGCGTGCCGCCCGAGCCGCTGGCGCCAGCGTGATCTATCTCAGCTCACGACCCTCGGCGCGCTCGCGCGGCTTTCGCCCCGGCGTGCTGGCGCGAATCAACGAACACTGGTCCGTGGAACTCAGTCTGGATGCCGCCCTACCCGGCCGCTTCCAGCGCTGGCTGCTGCGCTGGTTCCAGACTGTGCGCTGGCGCCCCCTGGGTACGCTGCATGAGGCGCCGGACGCGGCGCGCTTACCCACCGAGGTGATGAGTTTTGTCGACGAGCACCCGGCCTTCGTGCTGTTCTGCCCTGGTGGTGGCGGTGGGCAGATCGAGGGCAGACCCGCGGGCGAGGCCTTTGCCGAAGCCGCGCGGGCGCTGCAGGCGCCAGCCGTGGTGGTTCGCGGCGACTGGGCCGCGGAACGGATCGAGCACGGCGACGGCGTGCTGCGCGTGGGGCCCTTGGCCAACGCCGCGCTCATGGCTCTGTTGCAGCGCGCCGAGTTGGCCGTGCTCGGCGCCGGCAGCCTGTTGTTGCAAGCCCTGTCGCTGGATGTCCCGTGCGTGGCGGTAGCCCTGGCCCGCGACCAATCGGCGCGACTGCAGATGCTGGAGGCCCACGCAGCGGTGATCGAATGCCAGCCCCGGACCGAATCCCTGACCACCGCGGCACGCCAGCTGTGGCGTGATGAATCGCAACGGCAAGCCTTGCGCACCCGCGCGCAGACGCTGGGACTGCGCAATGGCCTTGAGGAGGCCCTGATCGCGCTGGAAGCGCTGCTCTCGCGACCCTTGGGCTCTTGAGCCTGCCCTGCGGCGCAGCATCCGGACACCCCATCGGCCAGACCGCCTGCGCTGCCGACGTTCCCCTTCTTCCTGTGCGTCTCTTCCGCGATTCCATTGCGTTCTCGGCGTCCTGCCCTCGCAAAACCGGCCGAGGTCGCCAAGAACGACCCGCTGGGCTACTGCCGAATCACCTCAGCGTGCATCGGCACCAACTGCGCCAGAAGGCGGTTCTGCACCGCGAGCGGCAGTCCTACCTGCTGCATGGCCTGCTCGAGGTCTTCCACGAACCAGTTGAATTCGCGCTCGCTGATGTCCATGCCGCTGTGGGCATCGCTCATCGGCAACCCGGTGTACTCACAGGGACCGTCGGCCAGTTCGCAGATCTGTTCGATCAGGCGCTCCCGGAAATAGTCAAAATCGGTCTCGGCAAAGAGTTCGCCGATCCGCGGGTCCGTGCGTGATTTTTCAATCAGGGCATCGACCAGACTGGCCACGCCCTCGGCACCACCCAGTTGCTGGTACAGGCTATCCCGCGGAACCGTGGCGCAGGCGCCCAGCATCAACAACAGACTCAGGACCACCAGACTCAATCCGACCCGCATGGCGAGCCATCTGTGTCGTCCCGACGGTGCCATCGGGTCAGGAAGCGGCGTCATTGCGACCCAGGACCTGATCTGAGGGAGGCCATCCAGATGCCCAGCAGGCAGTCTCTGGATTGATTCGTCGCTGCGCTCCTCTCCATGGACCCATATCGCAAATTGTTGATTTGATTTGTTCATTTGTAGAAGCGCCCTTGCGGCGCGACCGCTGCGGCGGACCTGCGGCTTGCAGGTCGCGACGCGAGGTCGCTCCTACGGGCAAGCTGGCGGTTGATGGCCCGTGAGGAGTTTCGGGCCGAAGCAGGTGGCTCGCAATGACGCGGCGGTGAATCATGAGATGGGTTCATGGTGAAGCCTGCACGCTGAAGTAGTAGCCGCGCTGTCCGGAAATGCCGCCTATCGAACCCAGGTCCGCGTAGGCCAGGGCCAGATGCCATTGCTTGGAGGGCAACCAGGCCACAAAGACATTGCTCCAGTCGTCCTCGTGGGCAGACGCCAGTCGATCGGGTTTGCCGCGATATTCGACGCCCAGCAGCCAGTCCGGATGCACAAAGACCGCGACACTGCCCTCCAGCGTGGTGCTTCGGCGATCGCTGAAACCGGCCAGACCGAGCTGATGGGCGGTGGTCGAACGCAGAGTCAGGCTGGCCAGCGTGCGGCGACTGCCGATGCCATCCACCCAGAGCTTGCTGGCGCTGAGATAGACATCTGCGCCCTGTTGATTCTCGGCCGAGGCCAGCATGACCAGATCCGGATCGCGCGAGCGCCGCCATTGCAGGCCCAGCGATACTTGCGGGCCCGATCCATAGATCAGATCGCCGCCCAGGCGCAGTTTTGCCCCCAGCACCTCGGTATCCAGACGCCGATCGGGAAACAGACCGCGTTCGACCAGGGCATCCAGTCCCAGCGACATCCGCGCATAGGACAGTTCCAGCCGGTTGTCCCAGGCCAGCGCCAGCGCTGTTGAACGCAGATCGAAATCGCCGGTATCGACGACCGTCGCCCCCGCCACCAGATCCCATTCGCCGCGCTCGCCATGGCCGGCGATCACCGCCCAGGGCACCAGCCCGCCACCGGCGGCGCCTTCCACCGAGAGCAGTCCGCCGCTGCCACGCAGCCGGCCATCGGCGGCGCTGGCCTGAAGCGCGAGCACACACAGGCTCAGCAGGTATAGACCACGCATCCAGTCCGCTCGCGTAGAGTTCTCACCAGATTGTACCGGGCACCCGCAGGTCTGCAATGGATAAACACACCCACGGATTGAAATGCTATCTGGTCGGCGGCGCGGTGCGTGACCGACTGCTGGGGCGTGCGCATGGCGACCGCGACTTTGTGGTCGTCGGCAGCGCGCCCGAAGCCATGCTGGCGGCTGGATTTCGGCCGGTGGGCGCCGACTTTCCGGTGTTCCTGCATCCGCAGACCCAAGCCGAGTACGCGCTGGCGCGCACCGAGCGCAAGACCGGGCGCGGCTATGCCGGCTTCACCTTCCACACCGGCGCCGACGTCAGTCTGGAAGAAGATCTGCGCCGCCGCGACTTCACCATCAACGCCATGGCCGAAGACGCCGACGGCCGCGTGATCGACCCCTATGGCGGCCAGCAAGACCTGCAGCAGCGCCTGCTGCGACATGTGTCCGAGGCTTTCGCCGAGGATCCTCTGCGGATTCTGCGCGCAGCGCGCTTCCTGTCGCGCTTCGCGCCGCTTGGATTCAGGCTGGCGCCGGAGACACTGGAATTGATGCGCGGCATGGTCGACAACGGTGAGGTCGACCATCTGGTACCCGAACGCATCTGGCAGGAGCTGCGGCGGGCGCTGACCGAGGCCCAACCCAGCGCTTTTCTGGTCACACTGCGCGAGTGCGGCGCGCTGGCCAGGCTGTTTCCGGAAATCGACGGCCTGTACGGCGTGCCCCAGCGTGCCGAATTCCATCCCGAGGTCGACAGTGGCATTCATCTGCAACTGGTGCTCGACCAGTGCCCCAGACTGGCGCCGGGCGACGATCAGGTTGCCTACGCAGCGCTGGTGCACGATCTGGGCAAGGCACTGACACCCGCGGAAGAATGGCCGCGGCATGTGCTGCACGAGCAACGCGGCGTCGAGCCAGCCCGTGCCCTGAGCGCGCGCCTGAAAGTGCCGACCGAGCACCGCGATCTGGGCCTGCTGGTCTGCGAGCACCACCTGACCATGCATCGCTTTGCCGAACTCAAGCCGGGCACGGTGTTCAAATTGCTGGAACGGCTCGACGGATTACGCAAGCCGGAGCGGGTGCGGCGCTTCGCGCTGGCCTGCGAGGCCGATCACCGCGGCCGCCTGGGGCGCTCCGAGGAACCCTACCCGCAGGGTGAGCGACTGCAGTCGGCACTGCGCGCCGCACTCGCAGTCAGTACTGCACCCTTGCTGGAACGGGGTCTCAGCGGGCCGGCCGTCGGCGAAGCCTTACGGCAGGAGCGGGTCAAGGCGGTGGCTGCGGTGTTGGCGGGAGGAGCTTGAGGGCACGAGGGCACGAGGGCACGAAGGCACGAGGGCACGAAGGCACGAAGGCACGAAGAATCTCAGCCCTGCCTCGCGCCCGCTTTAACGCGCCCTCGTGCCCTCTCGCCCTCGTGCCCTCTCAACAAACCCAGCTCAGCCACCGCACGACCTCAGCGCGGCAGCCGCTCCAGTGCCCGCAGGGCGTCGGCGAAGGCGCTGGCTTCGTCGGAATTCCAGCTGCCACCGAGCATGCGCACCTCGGATTCGACTTCGGCGGCACGTGCACCGCCACTGAGTGCCACCCGCGAAGCGCGCGAATCCAGACCGGCGGCGATCAACTCAAGCACGCCATCATTCAGAGTCACCTGCCGATCCCGCGCATAGTCCTTGATGCGCAGTGCAAGTTTTTCGTCGATGCCCCTGACCAGATAATCCGGCATGTACTGACGCTGTCTCCGTGCGGTCCCAGATCTCAATGCTGCGATGACTGTGCCCATCTGTCCAGAAATCAGACGTGATGGAGCGCACAGCGGGGCCAATCCGGGTCGGTTTGCGGGCAACCGCGCCCGAGCAAGCGCACGGGCCCGCAGCGACCGGCTGATCTCGTAGTCTGTGCAGATGAACGCAGACACCACCCCACCGCAGGACTGGCGCCGGTGTTTACCGGCCGGCGTGCGCCCCTATACCGAATCGGCACCGCTGGCGGCGCTGTTCCTGGGCATTTCCTCCGGCTTCCCCTACGCGATGATCGGGGCCACGCTGACCACGCGACTGGCGCAGGATGGCATCGACAAGAAGGCGGTCACCGCCTTCTCACTGGCCTTCCTGGTCTACAACCTCAAGTTCCTGTGGGCCTGGATCATCGATGGCGTGCGTCTGCCGCTGATCGGCCATCTGGGGCAGCGTGTGTCCTGGCTGTGGGTCACCGGGACGCTGGTGATGGCCGCCGTGATCAATCTGGCGCTGGTCGATCCCAAGGCCAGTCTGTGGGCCACCGCCCAGGCAGCGATCCTGGTCGGCGTGGCCGGCGCCAGTTTCGATATCGTCATCGACGCCTATCGCATCGAGTTGCTGAGCCCGCGTCAACTGGGTGTAGGTGCCGGCATGTCGCAGTACGGCTGGCGCATCGGCTCGGTGGCCGCCGGCGCGCTGGCACTGGTGGTCGCCGAGTCTGCCGGCTGGCAATGGGCCTACGCCGTCTGTGCGGTGTTTGCCTTGCCAGCCATGGTGACCACCCTGTTCATGGGCGAACCCGCGCGCCATCGCGAGCCCGGCCATCGCACAGGCCTCGGGGAGCTCTGGCGTTCAGTCAGCGAGCCGCTGATCGAATTCTTCGCCCGCCGCGGCGCCGTTCTGGTGCTGCTGTTCGTGCTGCTGCACAAGATCGGCGACACCCTGGCCAACCTGACGTTCAGATTGCTCTTCGACGATCTCGGATACACCAATACCGAGATTGCCGCCTACGATGTCGGCATGGGCTTCTGGGCCTATCTGATCGGCATCTTCGTGGGTGGCGCCATGTATGCGCGCATGGGCGTGCGCCGATCGGTGATCTGGTGTCTGTGGCTTATGGCGGTGTCCAACCTGAGTTTTGCCGGCCTGGCCCAGATCGGGCACTCCAATGCCTTCATGGCCGCGGCCATCGGCTTCGAGAACTTTGCCAGCGGCGCCGGCGGTGTCTGCGTGGTCGCCTATTTCTCGGCACTGTGCGATCTGCGCTTCACCGCCAGCCAGTACGCGCTGATCTCGGCTGGCGCCAGCGTGGTCGGTCGCTTCATCACCGGCACCTCTGCCGGCGCCCTGATCCAGTCCCTGGGCTATGTGCAGTTCTATCTGCTGACCACGCTGCTGGCCCTGCCGGGCATCGTGCTGTTCATGCTGCTGGTGCGGCGCGGCTATGTGAACGAGGCCGACGGCGAGAAGCCGGTTTAGGTTGCTGGTTGCTGGTTGCTGGTTGTCGGTTGTCAGACCAGAGCCCGGGCACCGGCCGTGGTAGCCCGCACTGCGCGCAGCGCTGTCCGGGCGGCGATGCCGCTGGACCTCACCCAGCCGGGCTGGCCCGTATTGATCGGGACCGCTCTCCTTCGCGACCTTTCTGCTCTTCCTTCGCGCCCTTCGCGTCCCGCTCCTGGCTCAAACCCGGCTGCAGTGCCTGATCCGCGTCAGCCCTGTTTGGGCCGCAGCCACCAGGCGCCGCCGAGCGCGGCCAGCATCGTGAAGAATCCGCCCAGTGCCGCATAGACATGTGGCCAGATCGGGCCGCGCGCGGCGGGCGCGTAGTGTTGGCAGAGCACGATGGCCAGCACCGTCAGCAAGACGGCCATGGCCAGCGCCAGTCGATCGTAGTGCTGCAACGTTGCCGTGCGCGGCGCGCGGCTAGCAGCGAAGTGGTAGATGCCCATCAGCACCGCCAACAACGGTGCGAGCAACAGGATCCCGACCAGCCCGGTCATGGAGGGCTAGTCGGTCATCGCTGCGCGGAGTTCTGCGAAAGCGGAGCGAAGAGCCTCCAAGTTCTCAAAGGCACGCTCTGAAGGACCCGCCAAGACAGCTACGCGCGCCCCTCCTTCGCTCCACAATTCCTGACCTCGGATATTCAACAATCGACCATCTTGCAGCGCACTCATCGCCGCCGCGCTGGCCTTGGCGTCGACATAACCCACACCGGTCAGCAACAACTCGCCGCTGGCGGCGAAGAACTTGAAGTTGAGCTTGCCGTCGGGCTCCTTGAACTGCACGAAACGCGGCAGTTTGGCTTTCTTGGCCGCTTTGGGCGCCGCGGTGGTTGCCTGCAGGCGGTTCAGAGAGCGCAGACCTACCGCATCGCGCAATCGGGCCAGCAGCGCCCGCGCTTTCGGTCGCAGGCGCTCGGCACCTTGCTGCAGGATAGCTTCGATCTCCTGCGGCCGTGTCACCAAATGGATGTAGCGCTCGCGAGCGGGGCCGAGTTCGGCATCGATGCGCTCGAACACGCGTTGCTTGGCATCACCCCAGGCGATGCCCTCGGCATAATCCTGACGCAGCGCTTCGGTTTCAGCGGCGCTGGCAAAGGCCTGGTAGAGCTGGAACAGCGAGGAGCTCTGCGGATCCTTGGGCTCGCCCGGCGCCTGCGAATTGGTGACCATCGCAAAGATCGACGCCCGCAGCGCCTTGCTGCTGCCCCACAAGGGGATGACGTTGTCGTAGCTCTTGCTCATCTTGCGACCGTCCAGACCCGGCAACACCGCGGTGTGCTCCTCGATGGCGGCCTCGGGCAACGTGAAATAGTCGCCCCCATGCAGATGATTGAAGCGCTGCGCCAGATCGCGGGCGATCTCGATGTGCTGGATCTGGTCGCGCCCCACGGGCACCCGGTGGGCATTGAACATCAGGATGTCGGCGGCCATCAGCACCGGATACAGGTACAGGCCCATGGCGATGCCGTGATCGGCATCCAGACCCGCAGCGACGTTGGCATCGACCGCGGCCTTGTAGGCATGAGCCCGATTCAGCAGCCCCTTGGCGGTCACACAGGACAGCAGCCAGGTCAGCTCGGTGACTTCCGGCAAATCGGACTGGCGGTAGAAGTGCACGCGCGCCGGATCGAGGCCCGCTGCCAGCCAGCTCGCAGCCACTTCCAGTGTCGAACGGTGGACTCGCTCGGCATCGGCAGAGCCGGCGAGCGCATGGTAGTCGGCCAGGAAATAGTAGGACTCGATGCCCGGATCCAGGCTGGCGGCGATGGCCGGCCGGATGGCGCCCACGTAGTTGCCCAGATGCGGAGTACCGGTCGGCTTGATGCCGGTGAGGACGCGAATGCTCATCGGAACCTGCTGAAGGAGGACGATTCGGGAGGCCTGAACCCGGCGCACAGCATGGCGACCGGAATTGCGCGAGCGAATGGTGGGTCGTGAAGGGATCGAACCTTCGACCAAGAGATTAAAAGTCTCCTGCTCTACCGCTGAGCTAACGACCCACTGCAAGCCGGGCGCGGAAGTTTAGGGAAGGGGGGCGGATACGGCAAGCGTTGAAACACGCGGACGGCGTCAAATGACGCCAATCCAACCAATCGCACACCGGCATGCCGGCACCAAGGAAGTCCCGCCGCAGCGACCACGGGGGCAGTCGCTGCGACGGGAACACCAGACCTGCCACCGTGCAGAAGGGGTCCGGGTCCTGTTGCCAGAAACGGATTGTCGGTAGGCAGGTCCGCGAAATAGATGTCGCCAGTGCCTGGAATGTCTCATTCACCTCGCTACCGCCCGACGGACGGTAGCTTTCACGCAGATCGAGCCGAGACCGGCACACGGACGACCTCAGAACCTCAGTCAACCGCTGCCGCCCGCCGGCGTTGATGACCGAAAACCGAAGGAATTCAGCGAATGCGATCGGGATGGGTAGCACTGTTGTTGCTGTGGAATGTGCTCGCCGCCGCGGCGCCACCGTCACCGGGGCTGTATTTCGACCGCGACCGCGATGGCCACGGTCTTGATCTGCAGATCGTAGGCGATCGCGTGGTCGGCACCTTCTTCAGCTTCGCCGACGACGGCCAGCCGGTCTGGTATCTGATCGACGGCAGCTGGTCCGGTGACAGCGGCAACCTCGCCATCAGCGAGTACCGCTACGATCCAGGCGCCAACCCGGCGGCCACGGTGTTTGCGCGCTTTCCCGGTGCCAGTTTGACGCGCGTCAGCGACAGCAATGCCTGCGGCAGCGGCGGCGCCAGACCCGGCGCCAGCGGCCTCTACGACTTCCGCTTCGCCATCGGCGGCGAGGCACTGCGCTGGTGCCTGGAACCGATCGTACCGGCCACCACGGCGCCCGAATCGGCGCTGTCCGGCAGCTGGTTTGGTGGCAACGACGACAGCGGCTGGGGCCTGATCGGCTATTTCTTTGGCGAGGCCGGTGCCACCCGCGCCTTTCACACCCTCTACGTCTACGACGCCGAGGGCAAGCCGCGCTGGGCCTACGCCAGCGACCCGGTCAGCGCCACCGCCTTTGCGCAGCAGTTCCGCTTTGCCCGCGGCTATTGCCGCAGCTGCGCCAGCCAGCCCCTGGTGGTGGCAGACGCCGGACCCGTGTCCCTGCAACTGGTGACACCGCGCAATGATGTCGACAGCAATCGCATCGGCCTGCAGATGGAATACCCCTACGGTGCCGGCGGTCGCTTCGTGCGTGCTGACCACCGACTGGAAATCCTGACGCGCTCGCCCCCTCCGGAAGCCGTGGCCGCCACCCGGGAAGGATTGGTGGCTGGCGAAACCCTGGCATCGGGCAGCACACGCTTCATGGGCATTCCCTATGTGACGCCTCCGCTCGCTGCCCTGCGCTGGCGCGCGCCGCAGCCAGCGCCTGCACGCACACGAGTGTTGACGGCCAACGTCATTGGCCCTGGCTGTCCCCAGAATGCGGTCAGCGACGGCCTCTACAACTCCGGCCTCGGTCGACGCGACGAAGACTGTCTGCAACTCAACATCTGGACACCCGAGTTGCGCGAGGGCGCCGCGATACCGGTGATGGTCTGGATCCATGGCGGCGGCCTGGTACAGGGCTCGGCCGTCGAGCAGCGCCCTGACGGAGGTCTGGTGTACGACGGTGCCACCCTGGCTGACGACGGCGTGGTGCTGGTCTCGATCAACTACCGACTCGGTCCACTGGGCTTTCTGGCGATGTCCGAATTCGCCGGTGAAGCGCCGGATCATCCGAGCGCTGGCAACTATGGGCTGCTCGACCAGATCGCCGCCCTGCAGTGGGTGCGGGACAACATCGCGGCTTTCGGCGGCGATCCCTCCCGCGTCACCATCTTCGGCGAATCGGCCGGAGGCCTGTCGACCTGCGCCCTGCTCTCCAGTCCGCTGGCACGTGGATTGTTTCAGCGCGCGATCATGCAAAGTGGTGGCTGCCGACGGTCGCTGCCGGAACTGGACAGCGCACCGGCAGGACAGAGCAGCGCCTTTGCCCAGGGCGATCGCGTGATCGGTCTGGCCGGATGTGCCGGCGTCAATGACCGCAAGGCCTGCATGCGCGGACTCAGCTGGGAGGCATTGATCGAGGCCACCCACCCGACCGTGGGCTTCGGCCGCAGCGGCGAGACCTTCGGCCATGCCATCGATCGCTACAGCCTGACCGAGGCGCCAGGGCTAGCCATGCAGAACGGCAGTGCTGCCCCGGTGCCCCTGATCGCCGGCATCAATGCCGACGAGCTGACCTCGTTGTTGCCGGTGAGCTCACGGCCTGCGACCGTGGTCGCCTACGAGGAGCTGATCCGCCAGACCTTCCCGAGCATCGCCACGCTGGTGCTGCAGCAGTACCCGGCCAGTGCCTATGCCGAGCCGTGGTACGCCTATGCCGATCTGCTCGACGATCTGCAGTTTGCCTGCCCGGCCGCCGCCTACACGCGCAACCACGCCGCCAACGGCCACCCAACCTGGCGCTATGTCTACACCCATGTGTTTGCCGGACCAAGCGCCGTCTACGGTGCCTTCCATGGCGCCGACATCGGCTTTGTCTTTGGCCCGACGCCGAGCGCCACGGCGGCCGAGGCCGACCTGTCGGCACAGGTGCAAAGGCAATGGACGCGCTTTGCGGCCAGCGGTGACCCCAACGGCGGCAACGACCCGGTGTGGCCGCAGCGACTGGCCAACGATGATGTGGCCATCGAGTTCGACGACCTCAGGCGGGGACTGGTCAGCGACTACCGCAAGAGTTATTGCGATTTCTGGTCGCGCTATGTGGTGTTTTGAAGGCGCGAGGGCGCGAGGGCACGAGGGCACGAGGGCACGGGAAAGGCTGCGGGCTTCGGGCTGTTGTGGGTCCAGACTTGTCTGGACCCACCAGCGACGGCGTTATTGCGCGCCACCTGTGCCGGCACGACTGCCCATGACGTAGCGCGGCTCCGGCGCGCGGCGGATCGGGATGTGCACCAGAGTTGTTCGCGCCGGCGGCCGCGGCCTGGCCTGCCAGGCGCCGCGCGCGTGCCATCGCTGCGCGCAATCCAAGTGGCTGCGCGTGACTTCGCTCTTTGCATGACGCCGCCGGGGCTACAGAAGCATCGCGGCTGAAGCCGCTCCCACAGGAGTGCCGGGACTCTCGCGGCTGAAGCCGCTCCCACAGGGGAGCGTAGGCCGCTGCGTCTGCCTTGGATCGGTCCAGCCCGCATTTCTCGCACCTGCGCGAGCAGATGCCCCCAATTTCCTAGTGGTTCAAGGCGATTCCGAGGCACGCACCAGTCACGGAGTGTTTGGCTGCATCTGCCCGCTTTGCGGACCTCGCGCGTTCTTTGCGACTATCGCTGCGTTGCTCCTCCTCGCCATGGAATCACCATTCCTCGTCGTCGCGCCTTGCGCTAGTCGCAAAGCCCTGCGCGATCTTCCGCAACAGGTGTGAGAAATGCGGGCTAGTGGAAGTTCTTTCCGAGCTTCAGCACATTGCGGCCATCGGCGTGTTCATAGCTGAACTCGTCCATCATCGAACGCACCAGATGGATACCGAGACCGCCGATCTCGCGATCCGGAAGTGGGCTGTCCAGATCGGGAGCCTCGACCTGGGTGGGATCAAAGGCCGGGCCCGCGTGCGCGATGACGGCCCGCAGCACGCTCTTGCCGATGATCAAATCCACCTGCATCGGGTCATTGAGGCTGACACTGCCGTGCATGATGGCGTTGGTGAGCAGCTCGTCGAGCGCCACCTGCATGGCCCGCATCGCTGGCTCGGGCACATCGCCAGCCATGGCTGCGCGCTCAAGGGCATCGTTCACCGCACCAATTTCGGCACGCCCACCCTTGATCCGGAAATTCCAGATCTGAGGTTCAGGCTCGGCAACTGCGGCGCTGCGGCTGAACAAACGCTTGAGCCATTGCCACATCGTTAGCCCTCATTGGTCGGGGAGCGCGGTGCCATCGTGGCCGAAGCCATGAAGCTACGCAAGAGTATCAGTCAGAGCGCCGCAGATGTTCCAGTCGGTAATCAACAATCAGCGGCGCATGATCCGAAAATCGATCTTCCTTGTGGACACGCACGGCAGCGGGTGCCTCGGCCAGATTCGGCGAAGCGAGTTGGTAGTCGATGCGCCACCCCACATCCTTGGCCCAGGCCTGGCCGCGATTGCTCCACCAGGTGTACTCGGCCACATCGGGCTTGAGCTGACGATGGCTGTCGACCCAGCCGCGCTCGACCAGCAGGCGCTCCATCCAGGCGCGCTCTTCGGGCAGGAAGCCCGAGTTCTTCTGGTTGCCGCGCCAGTTCTTCAGGTCGATGGCACGATGGGCGATGTTGTAGTCGCCACAGACGATGTAGCGCCGGCCATCGCCGGCCATGTCCTCGAACTTCTCTGCCAGCCAGTCCAGCGTCTGGAACTTGAATGACTGACGTGGCTCTCCCGAGGACCCCGAGGGCAGGTACAGCGAAACGATTGACAGGTCACCGAAATCGGCCTGCAACCAGCGTCCTTCGGCATCGAACTCGGCTCGACCGATGCCTTCCACCAGACGATCGGGGCGACGAGGCAAATACAGGGCAACGCCGCTGTAGCCCTTGGCCTGTGCATCAACGAAGTATCCGGTGTATCCGGGAATGGAGAAATCCTGCTTCAAACGCTCGGGCTCCTGCAGGCGGGTTTCCTGCAGGGCGATGACGTCGGCGTTCTGTTCGGCCAGCCACGGCAGCACGCCCTTGCGCGCCGCTGATCGCAGGCCATTCAGATTGAGACTGATGATGCGCATGACCACCACTGGATCGCTTCAGAACCGGACGCAGGCTAGCAGCCTGCCGGAAGCGAAGGAAATCGGCAGCCAGCGCATCTCAGCCGAAGCGCCCGGGCGGCTAGTCGGGTCGGACCAGTCGCGTGCCCGACAACAGTCCTCGTTCGGTGCAGCTGATGCCCGCGGTCGGGTACTCCAGGGTCGTCCGATAATTGATGCTCACGGCATGGTCGACGATGCGCATCTGTTCCACCTCGAAACTGCCAAAGCTCACCGGGGCGCTATTGCCATCGCGGCAGGCAATCAGGCCTTCGCCATGAATCATCGAACCGGCCTGGGTGAAGTTGCCGTCAGTCCAGTCACAGAACACGCCTTCCCCACCCAGGATGGTGGTGGTGACCCGGGTATCGCGGATCGCGCTGGCAACGATGTCGAACTCAGCGGGAAACACATAGCTGCCGATCTCGGGGCTGTTGTCACAACTGAACACCGCCACCTGGGAGCCGAAATAGATGCCGTCCATACCGAGATTGGCATAGCTGATGCGCTGGATCGGGCGCATGGCGGTCACCCCGTCGATGGTGTAGCTGACGGTGGCCTCGTTGAAACCGGTGAAATGCAAGGTCATGCTGCCGGCATTGCGCGGCAGCACAGCGGCCGGGTTGAACAGACCGAAAAGCGGCGGGCCGGTCACCTCAAACAGCGTTCCGGTGAAGAACTCCTCGCTGCCACGCGGTGCGTTCGACAGCAGATACCAGACCGGTTTGCCGTCGGCCCGGTAGTGGAACATCACTGCAGAGATGACATCGCCCTGGTGCAGCACCATCAGTCCCCAACCACTTTCGTCGGGCAGCCACCACATGTCCTGATAGTTGCGAGTAGCCAGGGCCGGCCACGCCGCCAGGGCCAGAACCAGTGCCAGAAACAGACTACGCCAGCGCGCCATGGCCATCTCTCCAGATAAGTCCGACGCTTGATTATGCGCCGCTCGGTGCGGTCGATCTGCCAATTGCGACACGCCGATCTCACCCGCGGACCAGGGTGCACGACGGCGATTCATGGCGGTTGCCTGAACAGGATCTGCGCAGCCGCCAGGAATTCAGCTGCAGCGAACCTTGAGCAACGCCCCGATCGCCATGCTCGCGCCTGCCTCGCAACCCGCGTGGGCGCAGTCCTCAGCCAACGTCGGGAGCCCAAGTGCGTCAGCGTGCAGCAAGACCGTCATCGACGAGACCCTTGTCACCCGCCCGGATTGCCGCCTGGACCGGCACCCTGGTTCTGCACACGCTGATCATCGGCAACCTCTGGCGCGACACCGCGGTGCGCCCGGCGCTGGTCGAGCGCAACGCGTTGACCGTGGACATCGCCCTCATCGAAACCCCGGAACCGCCGCCACCACCAACCCCGGCGACCAATCCGCAGGCGGCACCAGCTTCAGCGCAGGCGGCCAGGGCCAGGCCGAAAGTCGCAGCCGCAAGGACGCGCCCAGTGGCAACCGCTGCCGAGCCCGCGCTGATCCTGCCTGATCCGGTATCACCCAGCCTGCGCCTGGAACAGAGCCGGGTGGCCGTGGCTGCCGAGATCGCTAAGGAAAATGCGCCCAAACGCCGGGCCTTCGCCGGTCGCTCCATCGACGCCATGCTGCCCGGCGCCGACACCGGAAAACTCCCCGGCTTCCGTCCGCAGACCGTGGAAGAAAGCAACGGACTGGCGCGCCAGATCGGACAAATGTTGAGCGCGGGCGTACCCAGCGCCGCGGTCGACTACCACGCCCCGCTGGATCTGCTCACCGAAGGCTGGGAGAACCGCCACCACAGCAGCGACCAGGCCGAATGCGATCGACGCTACGCCCAGTTCGAATCCGATCTGCGCCACCAGCTCTGCGGCGACGTGCGGCCGCCGAAGTGAGGTCTTGGGTTGCTGGTTGTCGGTTGCTGGTTCGGGGGGTGCGACCGGGACTCTTACCAAACATGCGCTAGACCATGGATGTATCGAGCTTGGGAAGAAGGGGCAAGGGGCAGGGGTCCAACCTCGGCGCAGGATCTGACCGTGCGGCGACCTGGGTCCCCTGCCCCCTGCCCCCTGCCCCCTGTTTGATGCTCGAACAAAACGCACCGCCAGCGGCGACCAGGATTCCCACCGACAACCGACAACCGACAACCAGCAACCACCCGCCCGAACCAACACTCCACATCCCAGCGCGTAGACTGCGGGGCGTTTCCAAGGCCCCATTGATCATGACCCAGACTCGACCCAGTTCACGCCAGCCCGACCAGATGCGTCCGGTGAGCTTCGAACGCAACTACACCCGTCACGCCGAAGGCTCGGTGCTGGTGAGCTTCGGCCACACCCGCGTGCTCTGCACCGCCAGCGTCGACGACCGTTCGCCGCCGTGGCTGCGCGGCACCGGCGAGGGCTGGGTGACGGCCGAGTACAGCATGCTGCCTCGGGCCACCCATACGCGCTCGGCGCGCGAGGTGGTCAAGGGCGCTCCGGGGGGTCGCACCCACGAAATCCAGCGTCTGATCGGGCGCTCGCTGCGCGCCGTCGTCGATCGTCGGGCGCTGGGCGAGCGACAGATCATCCTCGATTGCGATGTGTTGCAGGCCGATGGCGGTACCCGCACCGCGGCCATCACCGGCGCCTACGTGGCCCTGGTCGATGCCACCCGCAAGATGCTCAAGAACAAGATGATCAGCAAGGATCCGATCCACGGTCAGGTGGCGGCGGTTTCGGTCGGCATCTGGAAGAGCATCCCGGTACTGGACCTGGATTACACCGAGGACTCGGACTGCGAGACTGACATGAACGTGGTACTCAATGACGGCATGGGCTTTATCGAACTGCAGGGCACGGCCGAGGGTCATGCCTTCCGTCAGGACGAGCTGGACGTGATGCTGGCGCTGGCACGCAAGGGCGCCGCCGAGTTGCACGCAGCGCAGCGGGAGGCTCTGGCCCGTGACTGACTGGCGCGACGTGGTGCTGGCCAGCCACAACCAGCACAAGCTGGAGGAGCTGCGCAGCCTGCTCGCCGATCTGCCCTGGCGTCTGCACGGTGCCGGTGAGCTGGCCATTCCCGAGCCGGACGAGCCGGCCTGTACCTTTGTCGAGAATGCCCTGATCAAGGCCCGCCACGCCGCCCGTCTGAGCGGCCGCTGGGCACTCGCCGACGATAGCGGCATCGTCGTCGACGCTCTGGCTGGCGCTCCCGGCGTGCACAGCGCCCGCTTTGCCGGGCCCAAGGCCGATGCGAAGGCCAACATCGACAAGCTGCTCAAGGCTACCGAGACGCTCGAAGGCGCCGCCCGCAGCTGCCGTTTCGTCTGCGTGATCGTGTTGATGCGATCGGCTGACGACCCGTCGCCGATCATTGCCGAAGGCGTCTGGACCGGTCGCCTCTCACGCATTCCGCGCGGCAAGGGCGGCTTCGGCTATGACCCGGTGTTTCTGGATGCCTCCAGCGGCCTCAGCGCAGCTGAACTCAGCCCCGAGCAGAAGCACACCCTCAGCCATCGCGGCAAGGCCCTGGCCCAGCTGCGCGCACGCCTGGCCGGCTGATCGTCACACACTCGTGGGAGCAGCTTCAGCCGCGACGGGTCTTGCACCACTGTGGGAGTCCCGGGTGCCCCTGGCGGTGCGCTTATTCGCGCGACAAACGGTCGGCGATCTCGGGGGCCATATTTTTTGTCCGCAAAGGACGCAAAGGACGCGAAGATCCAAAGGACGTCCGGCTGTGCGCGATCTCTGGCGACACCACCAGCTGACATCTTGGAGTAGCTCTACTTTGCGTCCTTTGCGTCCTTTGCGGAAAATGTCTTGATTCAGATACTTGCGACATGTTTGGTGAAAGCGGCTTCAGCCGCGAATGGTCTTGCGGACCGATCGCGGACAAAGGCCGCTCCCACAGAATCACGGAGTAATTGAGCACAGCCGCAGATGATGACGCCCATCAACCCCGCCAACATCCCGCTGTCACTGTACGTGCATCTGCCCTGGTGCGTGCGCAAGTGTCCTTATTGCGATTTCAACTCGCATCAGCGCCCCGCCGCATTGCCCGAGGACGCCTATGTAGATGCCCTGATCGCCGATCTGGCGCTGGAGGCACCGCTGGCGCTCGGCCGTCCACTCGAATCGATCTTCTTCGGGGGCGGCACACCCAGCCTGTTCAGCGCCCGTGGTATCGGCCGCATTCTTGATGCCGTGCGCGCGTCGCTGAGGCTGCAACCCACATGCGAAATCACCCTGGAAACCAATCCCGGCACGGCTGAGTTCGACCGCTTCGAAGGTTATCTGGGCGCCGGCGTCAATCGTCTGTCTTTCGGCATGCAGAGCTTCGACGACGACAAGCTCAAGCGTCTGGGTCGCATCCACGGCGCCGATGAAGCGCGTAGCGCCTACGTCATGGCCCGCAAGGCCGGTTTCGACAACATCAACATCGATCTGATGTATGGCTTGCCTGGCCAATCCGTGGCGCAGGCCGTGCGCGACTTGCGCACCGCCCTGGCGCTGGAGCCCGAGCACCTGTCGCACTACCAACTGACACTGGAGCCACAGACGGTCTTTGCCCGCACGCCACCCACCGATCTACCCGATGAAGAGGCGCTCGCCGACATGCTGGACGAGTGCCAGCCGCTGCTGGCGGCGGCCAGCTTCGAGCACTACGAGGTCTCGGCCTATGCCCAAGCCGGCAAACGCTCCCGGCACAACGAGAACTACTGGTTGTTCGGCGACTACCTCGCCGTGGGCGCGGGCGCCCACTCCAAGGTCAGCGCCGCCGATGGTCAGGTGCGCCGACGCGTACGCCAACGCACGCCCAGCTTCTACCTGCAGCAAGCTGGCAGCAGCCGGGCCTGGAGTGAGGATCGCAACGTCGAGCAGCACGAACTCGGCTTCGAGTTCATGCTCAACGCGCTGCGCCTGAAGCAGGGCTTCGCGGAACAGTTGTATCGGCAACGAACCGGGCGCCAGCTCGAGAGTGAAGCCGGCTACCAGCGCGCACTGGCCCGCGATCTGTTGCACCATGACGATGGCCGTGTGCGGGTCAGTGAACTCGGTTTTCGTTTCCTCAATGACGTGGTCGCTGGCTTCCTGCCGGCGCTGTCCAAGCGCTGATCCGTGTTGCTTGTGGCTGCCAGCTTCGCAGTTGTCCGGCGATCATCCAATCAACACTCACCTGGAGCCCATCGGCAATGAACTCTCCCGCGAACTATCCCATCGGCACACCCGGCACGGCCTGGGGCGCGGCGGAAGTCGCCGAGTGGCGCGCACTGCAGCGGCGCCAGCGCAGTTATCAGGACGAGGTGCTGAGCGCCATCGATGCCTTGCGCTCGCGCTTCGACCTGCTCCAGTACGGACATCTCGACCACGATCCCGCGCGCTATCCGCTGTACGCGATCAAGAGCCGCGACTGGCGCGAGGAACTGCCGATCGTGCTGGTCACCGGCGGCGTGCATGGCTACGAGACCAGTGGCGTGCACGGCGCCCTGCGCTTTCTCGACCGGCATGCGCAGGACTACGCGGGACGGGTCAATCTCATCGTCGCCCCCTGCCTGAGCCCCTGGGCGTACGAGATGATCCATCGCTGGAATCGCGACGCCGTGGATCCGAACCGGTCTTTCCGTGCCGAGAGCCCGGCCCAGGAATCCGCCGCGCTGATGAACCTGATCGCGCCGCTGAAGGATCGGGTGCTGGTGCACATCGATCTGCACGAGACCACCGACAGTGATGAAAGCGAGTTTCGCCCGGCGCTGGCAGCCCGCGATGGCAAGCCCTTCGAGCCCGGGGAGATCCCCGACGGCTTCTATCTGGTCGATGACACCGAGCAGCCGCAACCCGAGTTCCAGCAAGCCATCATCGACGCCGTGGCCAAGGTCACGCACATCGCACCAGCGGACCAGAACGGCGAGATCATCGGCTCGACGGTCGTCTCCCCAGGCGTTATCCGCTATCCCTTCAGGGCGCTCGGCCTGTGCGCCGGCATCACCTCGGCCCGCTTCAAGACCACCACCGAGGTCTATCCCGACAGTCCCAGCGCGAGCCCGGAGCAATGCAATGCGGCGCAGGCGGCGGCGGTGTGTGCGGCCATCGACTTTGCGCTGGCGTGGCTCGCCGAGGCCTGATGACGCCAGCGCCGGCGATACGGCGCGCCACCTTACGAACCTGCCGGCGTCATGCCTCCCGGTCCAGGATTTCGGGAGGCTGGCGTCCATTGTGAAGGATCAACAAGAAACACCGTTGGCCAGTGCATATGGGCCCATGCTTGGCGCAAGATTCAGCTTGGGTTAACTATCCCAATACGAGCGAGGACAGCGCAACCTGCCCTCGACGAAGTTCAGCATGGCCAGGCATCGGAGTAGGTATGGGCAAACGCATCGCGTTGTTGTGCTTGTTGGTCGCGTTCGGCAGTGCCGCGCTAGCTCAGGGCCGGGCTCAAGTCCTTGCCGACAGCGGCTTTCGCCCGGTGCCCGATGGCTTCGGATTCGCCAACTGGGGCGGAAACCAATATCCCCATGCCAAGCTGACCGCCGACGATGTCTCCTTCCTGTTTGGCGATCAGGTCTGCGCCCGCAAGCAGGGGGATACCTGTATCCCGACGCCGGCTGCGCAGCTATGGATTGATCAGGCCAACAAGAATACGGAGGGCGGGCACTGCGAAGGCATGGCCGCACTCAGTTCGGCCTTCTACCTCAAGCAGGAGAAGGTCGATAACTTCGGCGCGAAGCAGCCACATGAGCTGAAGCCCGACGACGAGTGGTTGATGCGCACGATCTCTACCTACGCGGTGACGCAGTACGTGGATCCGGTCAGTGCCACCGTCACGAATACCCAGAAGTGGTCCCTGCAACAGATTGTCGACGAACTCATCAAGACCCTGAAGGCCCGCAACGACTACCCCCGGATTGGAATCTGGGGTGACAGCGGCGGCCACGCGGTGACCCCATATCGGGTCGAGCAGAGTGCCCCAGGTGTCTACCGGGTGTTCCTCTACGACAACAATTACCCGGGGGCCGAGCGCTACCTCGATATCGATGTGCCGAAGAACCGTTGGGTTTACGGCTTTGCAGCGCTGAATCCCAGTCAGGACCCGAAGCCCTGGCAAGGGTCTGCGGGCACGATGGCGCTCACCCAGCTGTCGGTGCGCTATCAGCCGCTCAAGTGTCCGTTCTGCCCCAAGACCCCGCAATCCGGACCGAAGGCGACGCCCAAGCCGCAGCCGGCACCCAAGCCACAGGCGAAGCCGAACGCCAAGCCTCAGGCGAAGCCGACTGCCAGGCCCCAGGCCAAACCCAAGCCGAAACCGCAGGCCAAGCCCAAGACGGCGCCCCAGCCCAAGCCGAAGGCACCTGCCACCCGACCCAGCTCGGCGCCGAAGCGTCCGCCGGCAGCACCGACCGACACCTGGACGGTGTACACGCCCAGTCGCTGCACCCAGGTACAGGCCGTAAGCCGGGGTAGCCAGAAGCAGCTGTCGATGGGGGCCGCCGGCGCCAGCAACGGCATCGATGGCGCGTCGATGCGACCGATCTTCGGCTCGCAGGGCTGCGTGGTGCAACTGCCGCGCAATCAGGAATACGACGTCAAGCTGGTCGATGACGGACGCCCGTCCGACAACCCGAAGTCCGAGGTCACGGTCTTCACCGACGAGAAGGTCTATCAGGTCAGCGATGTCGAGGTTGGCGGCGGTGCGACGGAGACCGTCCGTTTCAGCGGTGACGATTTTGTCTACGAAGCCGGCGCCAGGCAGAAGCCCACCATCCGCGTCGCCGATAGCCGCGGCCAGTACGAAGTCAGCGACTTCGAGATTCAGAAGGGTCGCAGCTTCAAGGCCGAGGAGGACGACAGCGGGCGCATTGCCTTCAGTGATGACGATCCGGACCTGGACGCCTACAACATCGACGTGGAAATCGTCGGCGACGAGGAGACGCTGGAATACGAGCTCGAGGATGTCAGTGCGGGCGACGATGGTCAGGTACTGATGGACATCGACGACGAGGGCGAACTCGACTTCGACGTCGACAGCGATGGCGACGGTGAAGGCAACTATTACGACGAAGACGACGACAACGACGGCACTCTGGATGAAGTCGACACCGACGACGACAACGATGGCGTGGCTGACGACGAAGATGAGAACTATCTCGGCGAGCCTGACGACGACTATTCGGACGACGGCGCCGACGAAGACGACGACGGCGCCGACGAAGGTGACGACGACGCCGCTTACGACGACGAAGACGACAGCGCCGACGAAGGGGATGACGAGGCTGCCTACTACGACGAAGACGACAGCGCTGACGACGGCGATGATGACGCCGCCTACGACGACGAAGACGACAGCGCCGATGAAGGTGATGACGACGCCGCCTACGACGACGAAGACGACAGCGCTGACGAAGGTGATGACGAGGCTGCCTACGACGACGAAGACGACAGCGCTGACGAAGGTGATGACGAGGCTGCCTACGACGACGAAGACGACAGCGCTGATGAAGGTGATGACGAGGCTGCCTACGACGACGAAGACGACAGTGCTGATGAAGGCGACTACGGCTCCGATGAGAGCGAGGACTACGGCTCAGAGGACAGCGAGGACTACGGCTCCGATGAGGCCGAGGACTACGGCTCCGATGAGAGCGAGGACTACGGCTCAGAGGACAGCGAGGACGAGGGCGAGGGCGATTACGACGAATAGGGCTTGAGTCTGATCTTCCGCCGCTCTACCTGGCTGATTCCCGCGCTCCTGATCACGGGAGCGCGGGATCAGAAAGTTCAACGCTCGACCTCAATGGTCTGCGCCGAGGCCCGCAGCGGCTGTTGCGCGCCACCCGCCAGGGCCCGAGTGAGCATCCCGCCAAAGAGCAGAACGAGTACGCCACCGGTCGCACCGATGGCAGCGTGCAGGCCCCAGAACTGGGCCGGAGTCATGCGCTCGTAGTAGCCGCCAATCCAGCCGATCAGGTTGTTGGCCACAAACAGAGTGGTGAAGGCCACGCCCATCATGGTGGCATTGACGCTGGCCGGTGCCGTGCGTGAGACCAGCGCCAGCAAGGTCGGCCAGTAGTACAGGAAGGCGATGCCCATGCCGGCGCAATAAAGCATGGGCCAGACCGGGTGCACCGGGGCACCATCGGCAATCAGGATCGCGGCAACCAGGATCAGATTGCTCAGGGCTGCCAACCAGGCGCCGATGCCGATCTTGGCCAGATCACCGGGCTCGCGTCGGCGTTCTGCCTGCTTGCGCCAGATCCAGAACAACAGCGGCACCCCGAGTATGCTGAACAGTGGATCGATGGACTGGTACCACGGCACCGGAATCGTGAAGCTGCCGACCTCCAGCGCCACCTGCGCCTGTATCCAGACCGGCAGCACATTGGCCAACTGATAGTAGGCGACCGACTGGAAGATGCTGATCAGCATCACCGCGACCAGCGCCAGGATCACGCCCCGGTCGGCGGCAGTGAGCCTGTCGCGCTCGAAAGTGCAGCGTTCCACCCGCGCCGGCAGATGCCGATAGCCGACCAGATAGGTGGCGAGGCCAGCCAGCATGAAGATCGCCGCCATGCCGAATCCGTAGTGCCAGCCATAGACCTTCGCCAGCAAGCCGGTCAGCAGTGGGCCGGTGACGGCGCCGACATTGATGGCCACGCTGAAGATCGCGAATCCGCGAGTCCGCAACGCCTCTTCATCGCGCGGGTAGAGCGCTCCCACCTGGGCCGAGATATTGCCCTTGAGGAAACCCGAGCCGACCACCAGCAGCACCAGCGCCAGCAGGAAGGACTGCTCGAAGGCCATCGCCAGATGACCACCGGACATGCACAGCGCGCCGATCACCACCGCATTGCGCTGGCCAATCCAGCGATCGGCAATCCAGCCCCCGAACAAGGGCGTGAGATAGACAAAGCCGGCGTACAGACCAAAGATCTGCGAAGCCAGCGCCTGCGTCGACAGGGGCCCGAACAGCGATTCGACCGCTGCCCGGAATCCGGCGAAGCCGACGATGTTCTCCACATGCCCGGGCAGCAGCAATTCGTTGACCATGTACAACACCAGCAGCGCGGTCATGCCGTAATAGGAAAAGCGCTCCCAGGCCTCGGTGAAAGCCAGGTAGTAGAGGCCCTTGGGATGACCGCCAATGCCGGCACTGGCGGATGACGGTGCGGGTTTGTTGAACGTGCTCAACGCCTTCCCCTGATTGGAAGCTAGCGCAGAGCCGAGCTCCGCTGCGATCGCCCATTCTGCCCCAGATTGACCTGCATCAAGGCAGGCAATCCGCAGCGGACTAGGCTGCAGTCATGAACATCCAACTGCCCTTTGCTGATCGCACCGCCGCCGCACACCTGCTGGCCAAGGCGCTGGACGAGTACCGTGGCCATCTGCCACTCGTCCTCGCGCTGCCACGGGGCGGTGTTCCGATCGGCCAGGTCATCGCCGGGGAACTGGGCGGCGATCTGGACATGGTTCAGGCGCGCAAGATCGGCGCTCCTTTCAACAGCGAGCTGGCCATCGGCGCCGTGGCGGAAAACGGCTGGCGCTTCGTCTTCGACAGCACGGCAGAGATGGACATCAGCGCCGCGCAGATCGATGAACTCGCCGAGCGCGAGCTGGCCTTGATGCGCAAGCGGCGCCAGGACTGGGTCCAGGGACGACCGCCACCCCAGGTTCGCGGGCGACTGGTTCTGGTGGTCGACGATGGCATCGCCACCGGTGCCACCATGATCGCGGCGATCGAGTCACTGCTGCCGCAAAAACCCGCTCGCCTGATCTGCGCCACACCCATTGCCTCTCGCGACTGCCTGTCGCGGCTGCGCGAGATCACCCACGATCTGGCCTACCTTGCTGCTCCTGAAGACTTTCGCGCAGTCGGTCAGTACTACATCGACTTCCGCCCGGTCGAGGATGTGGAGGTCAAGGCGATACTGGCGCCATTTGCGATTGCGGCGAAACCGGACTAGCAGCCTGTCCCATTTACGGATCGCGGGCGCCGATGGACCTGCAGGTACTGACCACGCAACAACGCCAGCGCATCCGGGAATCATTGCGAGCCACCTGTTTCGACCTGAAACTGCCCACAGGCCATGAACCACAATCCCGCCCGTAGGAGCGACCTCGCGTCGCGACCGGCAAGTCGCACGTCCGACGCAGCAGTCGCGCCGCAAGGGCGCTCCTACAGGTGAACCAAGCAAATCAACGACTTGCGACATGGGTTCATGGAGAGCCACCTGTATCGGCCCAGCAATGCGCACGGGCCATGAGCCCTTGCAGGTACGAAGCTGCCTTGAGGAGGGACGCGCGCCTGCGCGGCCGCTCTTGATCCCCGCTCAGCGCGAAGCGGCGCCGCAGCGCGGCGCCCTCCACAACAGCGCCCCGATACCCCCGGTGCCCGGCGCTGGAATGCGGTTCATGGAGAGCGTAGCGAAGCAATCCAGGGGGCGTGCAGCGATACCATGGCGCGGCAGTCCTGATGCTTGGGCCGTTGCGTGTACCGGCCGCGAAGACGAGACTGTAGGCCCCAACTGCAGAGCCAGCCCCATGCCCACCCAGGCCTTTGAGCTTGAAGGCGAACATGTCGAGCTCAATCAGCTCTTGAAGCTCTGCGGCTTGTGCCACAGCGGTGGCGCCGGCAAGGCCCTGGTCGCCGCGGGCGAAGTGAGCGTCGATGGCCGCATCGAGACCCGCAAGACCGCCAAGATCCGCGCCGGGCAGGTGGTCACCCTGGGCCATGAGCGCATCGAGGTGCGCGCGGCCGCTGCCAATCCGGGGGGGCTGACGTAGAACCGGCTCTTGTAGGTCCAGACTCGTCTGGACGCGGTGGTCAATGTGGAGCAGAAGCGTCCAGACAAGTCTGGACCTGCGACGGCCACGGCCCATGAACCCTCAGCAGACGCTAACGGCGGAAGCGCTACTATCCGCGTCCTTTCTCTCGTTGCGAGTTCTTCATGACCCTGTCCATGCACCATGCCTCGGTTCCGCTGTTCCAGCAGATGCTCAAGGCGCTCAGCGATGTCCTCGGCAAGGCCGCCGAATACGCGGCGGCGAAGAAGATCGAGCCTTCGGTGCTGCTGCAATCGCGGCTGTATCCCGACATGTTTCCGCTGACCCGTCAGGTTCAGATCGCCTGCGATTTCGCCAAGGGCGTGGCCGGACGTCTGGCCGGGGTTGATCTGCCGGTATTCGAGGACAACGAGCAGAGCATCGAGGACTTGCAGGCGCGCATTGCCGGCACCCTGGCTTTCATCGGCGACCTTGATGCAGCGGCTTTCGACGGCAGTGAGGCCCGCGAGATTGTGCTGCGCCCGGGCACGCCGAAGGAGCGCAAGCTCGACGGTCGCAGTTATCTGATCCACTACGGGCTGCCGCAGTTCTTCTTCCATGTCACCACGGCCTACGCACTGCTGCGCCACAACGGCGTCGAGATCGGCAAGAAGGACTACATGGGCGCTTACTGAGCGTCGAAGAACGTCATCTTGGTCCGTAGCTTGCCACCAGGCCCTGTGTCGCCGCCTGCGAATGACCGTTGTCACGCAGGCCCTGCGGGCCAACGTAACCTGCCTTCGAACCTGGCTCCGCTCCAGAAAATCCCGCGCACGGGCAAGGCGACCGTCGATGCGCCTGTGTAGAGCCACGCGAACCCCACAGGGTATGCTGTGCGCACTGTCACCCGGTCGGCGAAGATGACGCGGCAGCCAGCTTTCGATCACCCTGCTTCAGCCGCGGAGCCCCATCTCCGTCGGCCTTTGCCATCGGCTTGATGTCAGCCCCGGGCGCCCGCTTGCGTGTCGCCATGATGCGATTTGCACTGCTGGCGCTGATCGGGCCGTGGTCGGCACCGCTGTGGGCGCTGCCATCGGATCGCGCCCTCAACGAATACACCCTGACTCACTGGAACAGCAGCGACGGCCTGGCGCACAACATGGTCACGACCATGGCACAGACCGGCGATGGCTATCTGTGGCTGGGCAGCTTCGAAGGCCTGTCGCGCTTCAACGGCCACGAGTTTCGGGTCTATGACGACCAGACCCTGCCATTCACCGGGGTCAACGGCATCCGCGGGCTGGTCGTCGATGGTGGCCGTCTCTGGGTCAGCACCTCACGCTCGGGCTTGTTCGCGCTGGACTCCTCGGGCTGGCAGCGCTACGGCCCTGAACAGGGCCAACCCTTCGAACAGATGCTCGGCGCCGAACTCGGCGGCGATGGCTGGCTGTGGCTGATCGGTGAGGAAAACGGCATCGCCCGCTGGCGACCTGGCCGAGAGGCGCTACACATCAATCACGCTTCCGGTCTGGCGCACGACACCGTTTATGTCACCCTCGGCGATGGCGCCGGCGGGGTCTTTGTGGGCACCGCCGCGGGGCTTGACCATGTCAATGCCGATGCCGTGGTCGAACACTGGGGTGCCCAGCGTGGTCTACCGCCCGGACCGGTACGCAGCGTTCAGCGAGCGCCGGATGGCAGCCTTGCCGTCACTGTCGGCGGCAAGGTGGGCTGGATCAGCGACCGCGGCTACCGTCCGCTGAGCGGCACTCGGGTACCGGGCTCAGCCCAGGTATTGCTGTACGACAACGATGGCGGGCTGTTGATCGGCACCGCCGATCAGGGCTTGTGGCGCCACAGTCCGCGCGGACTGGAACAGCTTGATCGCCGTCACGGCCTGCACGGCAATCGGGTGGTGTCGCTGTTCGAAGACCGCGAGGGCGATATCTGGATCGGCTCCGCCGACGGCCTCTACCAGCTGCGGGATCTGCGCTTTTCCACCATCGATGAACGCCACGGCATCGGCGAGGGCTATGTCCGGGCGCTCTGGGAACAGCCGGCCGGCACGCTCTGGATCGGCAGTACCGACGGCCTCTATCGCCGTGACGGCGACAGCGTGCAGCGATTCGGTCGCGAACAGGGCCTGCCGAATGAATCGATCCTGGCGCTTGCCTACTCCAGGTCACAAGGCCTGCTGGTGGGCACCTTCGGCGGCGGTCTGGTCCGTATCGCCGACGATCGCGCCCAGCCCGTGCCTGGAACCGAGGCTTTGGCCAGTTTGCAGGTTAGAGCACTGTTGCCGCACTCCGATGGCAGTCTTTGGATCGCCAGCAACAGCGGCCTGTTTCATCTGCGTGGCCAGCGACTGACCCGTTACGGCCGCGACAATGGCCTGCCGCGGGATTTCACCATGGCCCTCAGCGAGGGCGCCGATGGCGAGATCTGGATTGGAAGCTCCGGCGGACTGGTGCGTTTTGACGGCCAGCAGTTCCAGAGCTATGGCCCGCAGCAAGGACTCCAGGCTGAAGACGTGTTTTCGGTGCTGGTCGAGGCCTCGGGCGAGCTCTGGATCGGCAGCAATCGCGGACTGAAACACTACGCGCAAGGCCGATTTCTGGATGTGCCGGGCGACGATCCTGCCTTCAACACCAGTCTGTTCCAGATTCTGAAGGACCGGCGCGGCGATGTCTGGATCAGCAGCAACCGCGGCATTTTCCTGGTATCGGGCTCGGAGCTGGCCGCCGTGCGCGCCGGACGAAGCGGACCGGTGCACGTCAGGCGTCACGATCGCAGCGATGGCATGAGCAGCGAACAGGCCAACGGCGCCTCACAACCTGCCGGAATTGCCATGGCCGACGGCAGCCTGCGCTTCGCCACCGCCGTCGGCGTTGTCGTGGTCACACCGGAGCGACGCTTTCCGCAACGCCCGGTGCGTCTGGATCCAGTCATCGAATCGATCCATGTCGACGGTGAAGACATGGCCATCACCGAAGGCCAGCGCCTGCCGGCCGGTACGCGCCGGGTGGAGTTTCGCTATGTCGGGTTGAGCCTGCTGGCACCTGAGCGCGTGAGCTATCGGCACCGACTGCTGGGATTCGACGAGCATTGGGTGGAAGTCGGCAACCAACGTCTGGCCTCGTACACCAATCTGGCTCCGGGCAGCTATCGCTTCGAAGTCGAAGCCGCCACGGCAGAGTCCGCAGCGCAGCGCACGGCACTGGAATTCTCCATCGAGCCATTGTGGTGGCAACGCGCGAGCACGTTGGCACTGGGCGGCGTGCTCGGCCTGTCACTGATGACGCTGGCCTGGCGCCGGCGTACCACCCAGCTGCGTCATCGCAGCGCCGAACTGGAACGGCTGGTCAACGAGCGCACCCGTGATCTGCAGGTCACCGCGCGCGAACTGGCGCAGGCCGACCAGGACAAGAACCTGCTGGTGGAGAAATTGCGCGAGCAGGCCGAAGCCTTCGAACGTCAGGCGCGAGAGGACTGGCTGACCGGCCTGCCCAACCGCCGTGCCTTCGAAGAGCTGCTGCAACAGCAGATTCAACGGGCCGGCGCCTCGGCCTCGCCGCTGTGCGTGGCCCTGGCCGATATCGATCACTTCAAGGACATCAATGACCGCCATTCGCACGCCACCGGCGATCGTGTGCTGATCGCCGTGGCCGAAGCCCTGCGTGAGGGGGCCGGTGCCGGCGCGCTGATTGCCCGCTGGGGCGGCGAGGAGTTCATGCTGCTATTCCCCGACTGCAGCCGTGAGCAGGCCTTGCAACGCTGCGAGCAGCTGCGCGCCGCGATCGCCGCGCGTGTGCCTTTCTTCGGCGACGGCGCGCCGCAACAAGTCACGTTGAGCTTCGGAGTCGCCGAGTTCTGCGATGCCACGGGCGGCAGGGAGCGCCTGTTGAGTCAGGCTGATCGGCGCCTGTACCAGGCCAAGGACGCCGGACGCAATTGCGTGCGCTGAGTGGGGCACGGGGCACGGGGCACGGGGCACGGGGCACGGGGCACGGGGCACGGGGCACGGGGCACGGGGCACGGGGCACGGGATGAAAGCACAGAACGGCGTCATTGCGCGCCACCTGTTTCGCCCCGACACTGCCCAAGGGCCATGAACCACCCGCGTGCCTGGAGCGACCTTGCGTCGCGACCGGCCAGCTGCAAGTCCGCAACAGTCATCGCGTCGCAAGGGCGCTCCTACAAGAGAACACGGCTGGCAGTGAGCGCACTTCTGCCTAGCCCGCATTTCTCACACTAAGTAGTGCACCGGGGTTCTCAAATCAGATAAAGTTGAGTTGCGAGAACAACTTAGCTGAGATTTGCGGAGAACCCCGATGCCGACACAGTGTAGCGCGACGAGCACGATTTTTGAGCAAGTGGATGGTCGTCAGGTGGTTGTCGGATTTGATGGCGGCGAGATCACGTCGGACGCGGGCGCACTGCTTCTGGGTCGCGTCGATGATTCGATCAAGCTCATGGATCGGCTGGCCGGGTGCTTTCAAGATGGTCGAGATCCTGAGTTGATCGAGCATTCGGTGCGGACGCTGGTGATGCAGCGTGTGGTTGGGATCGCACTGGGCTACGAGGATCTGAACGATCACGATCAGTTGCGGCACGATCCGGTGTTGGCGGTGCTGGCGGGCAAGCTCAAAGCGCAGCGCAAGGACTGTGCGCCGTTGGCGGGCAAGTCGACGCTGAATCGGTTGGAGCATGCGCCGAAGGCGACGCCGGGTGAGCGTTATCGAAAGATTGCGCATCATCCGGAGCAGATCGAGTCGTTGTTTGTGGATTTGTTTTTGGAGGCGCACGAGACGCCGCCGGAGTCGATCGTTCTGGATTTGGATGCGACCGACGACCCGCTCCATGGGGATCAGGAGGGGCGGTTCTTTCATGGCTATTACGATGGTTACTGCTACCTGCCGTTGTACGTGTTTTGCGGCAAGCATCTGCTGGCAGCGAAGCTGCGCCGGTCGAACATCGACGGCAGCGCGGGCGCGGTTGAAGAGATGGATCGGGTGGTGGGACAGATCCGCAAGCGCTGGCCCAAGGTGCGGATCACGCTTCGGGCGGACAGCGGTTTTGCACGCGAGGAGCTGATGGCGTGGTGCGAGAGCAACGCCGTTGACTACGTGTTTGGACTGGCCAAGAACGCGCGTTTGATCGAGGTGCTCGAGCCGGCTTTGGCGCGGGCTCAGGCGCGCCAGGCGCGCAGCGGAAAGGCGGAGCGGGAGTTCACGGATTTCCGTTATTCGACGCGCAAGAGTTGGAGTCGTGAGCGCCGCGTGGTGGGCAAGGCAGAACAGTTACCGGGTCTAAGCAATCCGCGCTTTGTGGTGACCTCGCTGACATCCGAGACGTGGTCAGCGCGAGCGCTGTACGAAGATCTGTATTGCGCTCGCGGGGAGATGGAGAACCGCATCAAGGAATGCCAAGGGGACCTGTTCGCGGATCGCACGTCGACGGCCACCATGCTCGGCAACCAGTTGCGTCTGTGGTTGTCGTCGTTTGCCTATGTCCTGATGGACGCGCTGCGGCGAAAAGCACTCGCCGGCACTGAATTGGCTCAGGCAACCTGCGGCACGCTGCGTTTGAAGTTGCTGAAGATCGGCGCCTGGGTCGTTCGGAGCGTTCGTCGGGTTCGTATCGCGATGGCGTCGAGCTTCCCGTACCAGGACTTGTGGAGCGCCAGCTACGCTCGTCTTGCCGACAGCGGCTGATTGAAACCAGCGATCCTGCGTCAACGGCCCCTTCCGGGGCTACGGCCGTCGGCGGCGGGCAATAAAGTCAAACAAATCAGCAAGAAAAGCCACGACATCCCGCGCCAAAATGAGCGGAAATCGAACACCAAGCGCCGTTCTGCCGCCGGTGCGGACGAACGATCTTCAACCACCGCAAGAAACAACGTCCCGCAACCGTTGAAGCGAGGGGGTGTGAGAAATGCGGGCTAGGGGTCAGGAACCCGATGGCGAGATCGAAGCAGCTTGAGGAGGGACGCGCGCCTGCGCGGCCGCTCTTGATCTTCTGGCACCCGCAAAGCGGCGCGGCGAAGCAATCCAGAAGCAAGGTCGCAAGTTCCTGGATTGCTTCGTCACTGCGTTCCTCTCCATGAACACATATCGCAAGTCGTTGATTTGCTGTTGTAGGTCACGTTGCTCGCGTGGCGAGCTACGTGACGCAATTCGATGTCACACGTCCGCTGACGCGGACAACATGACCTACGACATCGGGTTCATGGCCCGTGCGCAGTGTCGGGCCGAAACAGGCGGCTCGCAACGACGCCAGAATGCGAGCGCTACGCTGTACCTTGCTTGCGACGATTCGAAGCTCCGCGGCCCTCACTTCCCCTGCCCCGTTTCCCCTGCAATCCCCACCCTGCTAGCGTAGCCGCCCATGGCCCCAGACCCAGACGAGCACCTGAAGCACCGACTTGCCCCCTGGATCGTCGCCTTCGCCGGCATGCTGGTGCTGATGGTCAGCAACGGCATGGTGATTTCCGGCATCACTGCCTTCGACGAATCTCTGATTGGTGAGTTCGGCTGGTCGCGTGGCGATCTCAAGTTTCGGGATCTGATCACCCTGGTAGGCACTGGGCTGGTGGCGCCGTTCATCGGCGTGCTCATCGACCGCTTTGGCGTGCGCGTGCTGTTGATCGCCGGCAGCCTGATGCTGTCGGCGGGCTACCTGGGATACGCCGAGGTGCGCAGCATCTCCGATGTCTATCTGATCCATGCCCTGTTCGCTGCGGTGCTGGTGGCCAGTGGCATGAATGTCGCCGTGATCCTGGTCTCCGGCTGGTTTGTGCGCCATCGTGGCACGGCCATGGGTCTGGTGGTGCTTGGCACCAGTCTGGGCGGCGTGCTGTTTCCGCCGGCCATCAGCCTTCTGATTGCTGCGCACGGCTGGCGCGAGAGCTTCCAGCTGATGGCGCTGGTGCCACTGCTGTTGCTGCTGATCGGGGTGTTTCTGGCGCGCGCGCCGCGCGAGCTGGGTTTGCAGCCGCTGGGTGCCGACAGTCTGGCCAGCGATGCCCGCCCCCATGGACACGGCGACGATCTGACCCTGGCCCAGGCCACGCGCACGCTCTGCTTCTGGGCACTGGCAGCAGTGGCCGGGCTGAGCTTCTATTGCATGCTCGGCGTGATCTCCAGCCTGCGCCTGCATCTGCAGGATCTGGGTGCCGATTCACTGTCCGCGAGTCAGTCCTTTGCCTGGATGATGTCGATGGCGCTGGGTGGCAAGTTTCTGTTCGGCTTTCTCGCCGACCGCTTCAATCAGCGTCTGGTGTTTATCGCCAATCTGCTGATCATGTGGGTGGGCATCGTGCTGTTGGCGAGCATGAGCGTGAGCCTGGGACTCGCTGCGATCACCTTGCTGGGTCTGGGCTGGGGCGGCTTGTTCACGCTGATCCAGATCCAGGCGGTGAACCACTTCGGTCTCACCCATGCGGGCAAGATCCTGGGACTGATCACGCTGATCGATGCCAGCTGCGGCGGCCTCGGCGCCTGGCTCAGCAATGTGCTGTATGCCGGGCGGCAGAGTTACCAGTTCTCCTTCCAGATCATGGTGGGGCTGATGCTGCTGGCGCTGCTGGCAGCACTGGCGGTGCGCAGGCCGCGCCCCATGTCCTTGCGTACGCCGTAGCCGGTGTTCGCAAGCCATGGAGCGCGCGGCGATGGCCGGTGTCCCTGCGGGGACGATGCCGGCTTCTACTCGAAGCCATGGGCAAAAATCCCCGCGTAGTCATCGTCGAAACCGACGTTGCCGGGATCGCGCTAGTCCCGGTTTTCAGTGCTTCATGCCATCCGCCTGTGCCTTTGCCGCTGCCGGTACGGTCAAGGGCTGCTGCGTCGCCTCAAAGCCGTTGGCAAAGATGCCCTCCGGGACGATCAGGATGCTGGCAGTTGCCTGATTGTTGGCGGGTTGCAGATCGACAGTACCGGCCGGGGCGGTGATGGTGGCGGTATTGCTGAGCTGAGTTCCGACTGAGCTGCCGACCAGGCCCGAGACATCGAAGCGCAGATGTGTGCCGACCGGCAGGTCGACCGACACCGCCAGGTCTCCGCTTCCGCTGCCGGGGGTCGGACAGGGCGCACTGGAGGCTTCCGGCAGGCAGGCCCAGAGCGGGCTGAGCAGATCCAAGGGCATGGGATCGGCGAGGCTGGCGCCGATGACATCGTTGGGCCCGGCATTGGCCACCGTCAACGTGTAGACCACGGGGTCCCCGGTTTGGGCCACGGCCACGCTGGCCTTGGCGATCTGCAGATCGGCACTGGGTTCGACCGTGATACTCAGGGTCAGCGGCGCGGAGGTGTCCTCGCCGCCGTTGGCCACGCCGCCGCTGTCGCGGACTCGCACCTGCACACTGGCCGTGCCACCGGTTCCGGTCAGGGTGTATCCGAGATCGCCGCTGGGCGCGTCGATGCCAAGGCTGCCGGCCTGCAGGATTCCGTCGGGGTCGCTGAGCGAGTCGAGCACAAAAGCCAGCGCAGTCTGGCTGACATCCTCATCGGGTGGGCCGGCATCGATGCCGGCAAATCCGGCGGCAGTCTGCGGGCCGCTGCTGCCGGCCGGCAAAGTGGGATCGGTACCCAGTTGCAGGGTTGGGGCATCGTTGACCGCCTGCACCTGCAGTTGCAACGTAGCGTCAGCGGACAGGCCGCCCGGGTCACTCACGGTCAGGGTCAGGGTGGCGCTGCCGTTGGCATCGGGCTCGGGTGTGATCACCAGGCTGCGGTTGCTGCCGCTGCCGCCCAGTCCGGCGGCCAGGGCGAGGTCGCTGACCAGACTCTGGTTGGAACTGCTGGCGGTGAGCAGCAGCATCGCTGGGTCACTCTGGGCATCACTCAATTGCACGGCAATGGCAGCCGATGGCGAGTCTTCCAGGATGGCCACGCTGGACTGCACGCTGATCGCCGGTGGGGTGTTTGAGGCCACCACCACACTGTGCGGCTCGGTCGCCGAAGTGCTGAAACGATGGGTCGTTGACTGCCCGAAGTGGGCCACCAACTCGCGAGCTCCGGCGCTGAGAAAGACCAGATCGCAACTGAACTCGACCGTGAGGCCGGTGCCCGCGCTCAGCGTGCTGCTGCTGCAAGTCTCCCCGGTGGAGGCGGTGATGACGATTTCGCCATCGGCCGGTTGGGACGTACTGCCGGTGACGACCACGTGGACCGTGACCGCCTCGCCCGCCACGGAGGGATTCGGATCGGTCGGCATGAGATCGGTGCTGCTCTGATCGAGGCCGACGCTCTGGTAGTCGTCGTCTATCTCGTCGTTGTTGAGGTCGCGCGACTCGTAGGCGCCGGCGTCGCAGCCATCGTCCACGTTGGCGACATCGGGATCGTCCCAGGGGCGCGAGTAGCCGCGGGCATCGACAGTGACGCCCGTGGCACTGCAGCTGCCGGCCTCGTGGGCGGGGTTGCCGATGACGACCGGGTGGGTCGGCAGGCAGCTGCCGTCGGGCAGCGCCGTGCTGCAGCCGTACTCGCCCAGCGGCAGCAGCGAAGGGCCGACGTCCAGCACGTCGGTTCCAGCGTCGAAGGCGCACGCCCCGACCAGATCCGAGAGGACGTTGAAGCCAAGGCTGCTCAGGTAGGGCAATGGGCCGGAGAAGCCCGGGTCGAAACAGGCGGAGCTCGTGCTCGTCCCGCCGACCGTAGCGATGTTGCCCTCGAAGAGGGACCCGAGGACCGTGACGCGATCGTTGGCGGAGATCCCCCCGCCTTCGGCCGAGCCGTTGCCGCCGGACCCACTCCCCGCCAAGGCCTCGTTGGCGGCGAAGGTGGTGTGCTCGATCGCGAGCGGCAGGTCCACGGTATCGATGAAGAGCGCGCCGCCGGCTCCGATTCCACCGGCGCCGTCGACGCTGTCTCCCCCGTGGGTTGTGTTCCTGGAGAACGTCACGGTATCGATCTGCGTCACCCCGTAGGCGAAGACGGCTCCGCCGTTGGCGTCGCCGCCGCCGGCGGCGCCACCGACCCCGCCTTCCGCCCGGTTGCCCGCGAAGCTGATCCGGACGAGGCTCGTCCCGCCTCCTCGGTCGTCGGTGCTGAGAGCGCCTCCCTGCACAATTCCGCCTAGGACGTCACCGTCGCCTCCGCGCGCCACGTTCTGGGAGAAGAGGGAATCGGTGATCGTCGCGCCGTCTCCATAGAGGAAGAGGGCGCCGCCCTTCGAATTCCCTCCGCTGGCTCCGGAACGATCGGCGGCTTGGGCAAGGTTGCGCTCGAAGATCACCCCGGTGATCGTGGGATCGCCGTCGACGTAGGCCGCGCCGCCATCTGCCCAGAGCTCGGTCGAGCGGACTTCGTTGTCGGCGAAGCGGCTGGCGGACAGGGTCCCGAGCGCGCCGCCGTCCCAGAGGGCCCCGCCCTCGGCCCTCGGGCCCGACGCGACATTGCTCTGGAACAGGGCCCCGTCGATGCTCGTCGTCGCGGTCGCGGCGGCCCAGAGGGCGCCGCCCTGAGCGACGAAGCCGTCCGAGCGGGCGCTGTTGCCGACGAAGGTCGAGTCGACAATTGCCAGGACTCCGTTCCCGTCGACGAGTACCGCACCGCCCTGGTCGGCGCAACCGTTGGCCAGGATCAGCCCTTCGAGCGTCAGCGCTCCGCCGTCGGTTACCTGGAGCAAGCGGAACTCGTCGATGGGATCGGCGACGTCGCAGACGAAGGACGGGTCGCGCTCGATCCTCGAGCCTGCCGTGCCCGCGCGGATCACGATCGCGCTGGTGACGTCCGGCAGACCCGCGTAGGCGCCGCCGATCTCGGTCGACCGCGCGGGGTCGGCCGCGGTGAGGACCGCGTCGACCGCCAGCTCGATCACGTCGCTGCCGATCCGCTCGTCGATGCAGCCGCCGACCGTGGCGTCGCGGTTGGCGGCCTCGATCGCGTCGCCCAGCGTGCAGGCGACACCGTCGACGACGTGGGTGTCGACGCCGGTCAGCCCGAAGTCACCGCTTACTGTCAGGTCGCCGGTGATCGTGACGGTGCAGCTGTCGCCGGCACAAAGCCACCCGCTGCCGACGGCTGAGCCGGGATCCGGCGTCGCGGTCAGCGTCACGACCGTGCCCTCGGGGAACGCCTCGCTGCAGTCGGTACCGCAATCGATGCCCGCCGGGTCGCTCGTGACCGTGCCTGAGCCGTTGCCGGTCAGGACCACGGTCAGGGTGCGGAGCGTCGCCCCTACGGTCAGGGTGACCTCGGCGGTGTCCGTGAGCTCGCCGTCTGAAAGAACGTAGGTGAAGCTGTCCACGCCTTGGTACCCGGCGTCCGGCGTGTAGACGAAGCTGCCGTCGGGATCGAGCGCCAGCGTGCCGTGCAGGGGACCGCTGTCGAGCGATGCCGTCAAGGTCTCGGCGCCCTCGTCCCCGTCGCTGTCGTTCGCCAGGATGCCCGGCGCGGCGACGGCGAGGGGCGAGTCCTGGATCGTTTCGTAGGTGTCGTCGACGGCGACGGGCGCGTCGTTGACCGGCGTCACCGTCAGCGTGACCACGGCCGTATCCGTGACGCCCGGGTCGTCCACCAGGGTCGCGCGATAGGCGAAACCATCTACCCCGTTGAAGTTCGGAGCGGGGGTGTAGACGAACCCGCCGTCGGCGTCGAGCGTCACCGTGCCGTGCGTCGGAGCTACATCCACGGTCAGCGTCACCGGGTACGCGGCGTCATTGGCTGACACGCCCGGGGCGGCCACCGCCAGCGGCGTGTCCTCGATCGCCCCATAGGCGTCGTCCAGGGCCAGCCCCGAGAGCGGTCGGACCTCGATCGCAACCGTCGCCGCCGCCACGTCGGGCCACCCCACGAGGGTGTACCTGAAGGAGTCGGCTCCCGTGAAGCCGGGTGTGGGCGTGTAGTCGAATCCTCCGTCGGCGGCCAGGTCGACCGTGCCGTGCGTGGGCGGCGTGTCCAGTGCGACCGTGTAGGGACCGCTCTGGTCGTTGCTGGTCACGCCGGCCGCGGCGTCGACGCGGAAGGTCAGATCCTGAACCGCCGTGTAGTTATCGTCCGTCAGGGCGCATCCGTGATCGTTGCGGTAGACCCGGGTGATCCGGTTGCTGCCGGTGGAGCCGCTCAGCAGGATATCGAGGTCGCCGTCACCGTCGTAGTCGCCCCACTCGACGGAACCTTCCTGGACGCCCGGCAACCCGGTCTGGATGGTGACGAAGGCGCCGCCGTCGTTGCGATAGAGACGGGTCACGGCCTGGGACCCGCTCTGACCGATCAGAAGGATGTCGAGATCGCCGTCCGCGTCGTAGTCGCCTGCCGCGAGGGCGCTGTCCGAAACCCTCAGCAGCCCAGCCGGCCTTTCCACGAAGCTCCCACCGTCATTGCGATAGACCAACGTCTGCGAGCCGGCGAGCGACGAACCGGTCAAGAGGACATCGAGATCGCCATCGCCATCGACGTCCGCCCACTCACCCTCGCTTCGGTAGACGTCCCGCATCGTGGACCGATCGACGAATGTGCCTCCCTCATTGCGGTAGAGGTACGTTTCTGGCGTGGCCTGGTTGACGCTGAGTCTCCGGGTTCCGGTCAGCAGGAGATCGAGGTCGCCGTCGTTGTCGTAGTCACCCCAGGCGACGCTGCCGTCGTAGAGGTCCGCCAGGCTCTCGGTGACCCGGGTGAAGCTCCCCCCATCGTTGCGGTAGAGCCGCGTGTCGCCGTATCGCACCGTCGTTGGGTCGAAGGGATACGGCATGACCAATGTCGCTCCTGCGACGACAAAGTCGAGGTCTCCGTCGTTGTCGTAGTCCCCCCAGGCAGCGTCGGCGTTGAGGAGTCCGGGCAGGCCAACGCCGGAATTGGTGAAGATCCCGCCGTCATTGCGGTAGAGCCGCGATGCGGACTCTCGGATCAGCAGGACGTCCAGATCGCCGTCGCCGTCGTAGTCCCCCCAGGCAACCGAACCGGACGAGGAGCCCGGGAGATTGGCGAGGGCGTTGGTGAACGTCCCGCCGTCGTTCAAATAGAGGTGGGTGATCTGACTGCTCGTTCCGGTCGAGCCGAGGACCAGGATATCCAGGTCGCCGTCGCCGTCGGCGTCGCCCCAGGCCACGTCGCTGTCACTCGCCCCGGTCAGGCCGGCTCCGATGTCGGTCCACTGGCGGGCGCAGGCCGGCGGCGCCGTCGCTCCCGCCGTGAAGCGAAGCTGGTGCGGCGTGGCGACTCCTCCGTCGGTACTGCGAACGCCATCGCTGATCGTCAGGTGCACGACCTCTCCCGCGAAGAACGATCCCGGGAGCAGCGTAACGGTGCCACCGTTCACGTCGAAATCCCAGGCGGTCCGTCCCATCGATCGATGCAGGCCCAAGGTCTGGGGCGAGACCGTGGTCGGATCGACGTCCGCGTCGAAGGTCAAGGTGATGTTGTTCCGGTCGGGATCCACGTTCAAGGCCTGGTGGACCGGGTCGCTTCCGGTGAGATCGGGCGCCGACAGGACGGTCAGAGTCACCCCAGCGGTGTCGGTCAACTGCCCGTCGGAGAGGACGTAGGTGAAGGAGTCGGTGCCGTTGAAGTCCGGGTTCGGCGTGTAGGTGAACGATCCGTTGGAGGCGAGCGAGAGGGTGCCGTGACTCACGTTGGACCCCAGCGAAACCGTCAGCGGCGACGAGTCGATGTCGCTGTCCACGCCGTTGCCGGTGTCGTCGGTGACGACGTTGCCCGAGAGCGTTCCGTCCTCGTTCACCGTGTAGGCGTCATCGGTGGCCACCGGCGGGTCGTTGACCGGAGTGACCGTCAGGGTCACGGTCGCCGTGTCCGTGAGCTCGCCGTCGGAGAGGACGTAGGCGAAGGAGTCAGTGCCGTTGAAATCCGGCTCCGGCGTGTAGGCGAACGATCCATTGGAGGCGAGCGACAGCGTGCCGTGACTCACGTTGGACGCCAGCGAAACCGTCAGCGTTGACGAGTCGATGTCGCTGTCCACGCCGTTGCCGGTGTTGTCGGTGACGACGTTGCCCGAGACCGTCCCGTCCTCGACCACCGTGTAGGCGTCGTCGGTGGCCACCGGAGCATAGGTTTCGATGGCACCGAGATCGCAGCCCGCATCCTGCCCGCGGGCCACGCCGCGCTGGTCGGTGGCGCCGTCGACGCCGCACCCGTTGACGTTGATCGGGATCGCGTCGCGTGCCGGGCTTGTCTGCTGCAAGGCGTGGGTCGGACCCACCCCGCCGTTGGCGGCGAGGATGTCGAGCGCCGGGTCACCGCTGAGGCTGGTCGGGGCGCCGAGGCAGCTGCCGTCCTCGATCAGGTTGTAGCCGCCGTCAACCGGGCCCGCGCCGATCTCGGCGCAGTCGCCGCCCCCTGTGCTGTTGGCGATGATCGTGGCGTAGAGCGTGAAATCAGCCGTCGCGGCGAGGCCACCGCCGCTCGACGCGCTGTTGTCGCTGAAAGTGCTGAAGCGGATGGACATCGGCGCGTCGGCGCCGGTGACCGCGCCGCCTTCGACGGCGGCGCTGTTGCCGCTGAAGGTGGAGTGCTCGATCACCATCGGAAGGCCCGAGTTGTTGATGGCCCCGCCGCTGTTCGTGGTCGCCGTGTTGCCCACGAAGCTGCTGCGTCGGACCGTGAGCGATCCGCCCTGGACCCAGATGGCCCCGCCGGCGACGGCCGAGTTGCCCTGGACCAGGCAGTTTTCGAGAAGCAGCGGTCCTTCGTGCCAGATCGCTCCGCCGAAGGAGGAGCTGCCGTTCTGCAGCACGAGGTTCTGGAGCGTCAGGTCGCCGGAAGGGGTGACGAAGGCGACGCGCCCGGCGCCCCCCGCATCGAGCACGGTGGGATTCGCGACGGGGTTCGGCGCTACGCTCCAGTTCCCGGCGGCATAGCCTCCCACCAGCGTCAGGGCCTTGCCGACGGAGACGATCTGGGTCCGTCCCGCGACGGTCTGCACCCCGGTGCAGGTGCCGGCGATCTTGAGGGTGGCGCCGGACGAAGCGGCGTTCACGGCCGCCTGCAGGGCGTCGCTGCCGTTGCCGCTGTAGTCGGTCGTGTTGTCGCCGGTCGCCTCGACGAAGCAGGTCTGGGCAGAGGCCGGGGCGGCGACGATGCAGAGCAGGGTCGCGAGGAAGACGACCGGAGCCAGGGCACGCAAGGTGCGGGAGGTCGGTAGCGGGCGAGCGATCATCGGAGCGTCCTATTCGAAGCCATTGGCAAAAATCGACGCGTAGTCATCGTCGAAGCCGTCGTTGTCGAGGTCGCGCGACTCGTAGGCGCCGGCGTCGCAGCCGTCGTCGAGGTTCGCGATATCGGGATCGTCCCAGGGGCGGGAGTAGCCGCGGGCATCGGCGGTGACGCCCGAGGCGCTGCAGCTGCCGGCATCGTGGGCCGGGCTGCCGATGGCCACCGGGTGGGTGGGCAGGCAGGAGCCGTCGGGGAGCGTCGTGCTGCAGCCGTATTCGCCCAGCGGCAGCAGCGACGGGCCGGCGGCGGTCTGGTCGCCGGTGCCGTCGAAGACGCAGTCAGGGCTGGCCTCGGCGATGGTGTTGTAGCCCAGCGTGCCGAGGTACGTCGCGTTGGCTGCCTGGCAGGGCGAGTCAGTGCTGTTGGTACCCACCGTGGCGGTATTCCCCTCGATGACGGAACTCGAGATGGTGATGTGGTCGGCGACGTAGAGGCCACCGCCGCGGAGCGTCCCGAAGCTGCTGCCGTTGCCGGCAACGACGCGATTCCCGGCGATCGTGGTGTGGCGAATCGGTATGGGATCCTCGGACGTATCGACGTAAAGGCCAGCGCCGTCGGCCCCACCGCCGAGTCCGGAGAGACTGTTGCCGCCTTGCGCCACGTTGCTGCTGAGGGTGCTGTCGAGCAGCTCGATCACGTAGCCAAAAAGGGCTCCCGCCTGGGCCCGGCCACCCGCCAGGGTTCCGCCTTGCCCGCCCTCGGCCCGGTTGCCGACGAAGCTGACACGCTGGAAGACAGTTCCTCCGTTGGAACCATCGGTGTAGGCGCCGCCGCCAAAGGCAGAGCCACCCCTTGTGCCGCCGTCGCCTCCACGCGCGAGGTTGTCGGCAAAGCGGACCTCTCGCAAGGTCGCGCCTCGGCTGTCGGCGTAGAGCGCGCCGCCGTAGGCGTCTGAGCCAGGTCCTGTCTCGTCGGCCCCTCGGGCCTGGTTGGACTGAAAGACCACACGCTCGAGCGTGGGCGCTCCACTGATCCACCGAACCGCCCCACCTCTGGCACGGCCAGCGATGGCCAACGCGGCATTGCCGATGAAGCGGCTGTCGAGCAGCTCAACCAGCGCCTCGTCGGCATACAGGGCGCCGCCACTGGTGTTGCCGGAGCCGGCGGCGAGGTTGTCCTGGAACAGCGCGCCGCTGAAGCGCATGGATGCAGGCGTCGCTGCCGCGACCGCGCCGCCATCCGCGGGTAGCGTCACGGAACGGGCCGTGTTGCCGACAAAGCCGCTGTCGACGCCCAGCAGGACGCCGTTGCCGGACAGCAGCACCGCGCCGCCCTGATCGGCGCAGCCATTGGCCAGCGTCAGCCCGGACAGGGTCAGCTCGCCGCCCGCCACAACCTGGAGCAGCCGGAACTCGTTGGGGCCGTCGGCCACCTCGCAGTCGAAGGCCGGATTACGCTCGATCCGCACACCAGAGTTGCCGGGAGTGATCGTGATCTCGCTGCTGACGTCGGGCAGGCCGGCATGGGCGCCGGCCAGCAGGGAAGAGCGCACCGTGTCGGCGGCAGTGAGGACGGTGTCGTTGTAGAGTACGATCGTGTCGGCCCCGGCGGAGACATCGACGCATCCGCCGATCGTGACCTGATCGAGATTGGACGCTTCGATGGCATCGCCCAAGGTTCAGGTCACGCCATCGACATGGTGCACATCGGGACGGGCGAGTTCGAAGGCGCCGACGTCGCAGGCAGCGGCACCACTTTCGTCACCGTCCTGCGGCCGCGCCTCGCCGCGCTGGTCGACATCAATCGCGGTGACGCCGTCGATGAGCGTGCAATCGAGCACGGCATCGATGGCTACGCTGGTTGCCGTGCCCTGGAAGGCATGTGTCTGCGTGGGGCCGCCGTTGTCCGCGAGCGGCGCCAGCGCCAGGGCGCCGGGACTTACCTGAGTGAAGTCGGGATCGATGGCCGCGCAGGAGCCGTCGCTGTCCAGGTTCTGCCCGATGGCGTTGAAAACGGCCAGGTTGACGCAGTCGCCGCCGGCACCGTTCCCGGCGACGATCGAGTTCTTGATCGTGAGACTGCTGGCATTGCCGATGCCGCCGCCACCGAGGGCGCCGGTCACCGAGTTGCCGACGATGGTGGCGTTCTCGATGGTCATGACGCCGGCGTTGCCGATGCCGCCACCGCCCTGGCCGGTCGAGCTGTTGCCCGAGACCGTGCTGTTGCGCAGGGTCAGAGTGTCGAAGTTACCGATGCCGCCGCCGCCCTGACCGCCCGAGCTGTTGCCGGAGATCGTGCTGCCGACAATGGTCATCTGCGGCGATGTGTTGCCGATGGCGCCGGCACCGCCGCCGCCATGGTTGTTGCGGAAACTGCTGTCGACGATGGTCACGGCACCCGAGGTGCCGTCGATGTCGAGGCCGCCGCTCTTGTCGAAGGCCTGGTTGCCTTCGACCGTGACCCGCTCCAACGTCAGCGTCGTGCCACGGAAACTGATGGCCCCGCCGTCGTTGGCCTGCGTGCCTGTGCCATCGGCACAGCCGCCGCGCAAACTGAGATCGCGCAGGGTCAGTTCGGCTGGCTGGTTCGCCTGCAGCAGGCGGAAATCGGCGGGCGCCCGGTTGCCATCGAGCACGCAGCCGAGGGTGGAGCTGCGCTCCAGGGTGGCGCCGCGGCCGTCGATCAGCAGCGTTGAGTCGATCAGCGGCAGCGCGTTGTGGTCGAGCACCGCGTCTGCGCTGAGGAAGGTGTAGTTCGAGCCAATCGCCAGCAGCACCGTGTCGGCACCGCTGCCAGCCGGACAATCGCTGTTGTCGACCTGGGCATCGGCGTTGGCATTGCGGATGGCCTCGGGTAGCGAGCACAGGCCGTCATTGGCGATATCGACCGCGCCGGGTGCGACCTCCAGCGTGGCCGCGATGGTCAGCGTCGGACCCAGGAGGGCGAGAGCGAGAGCGCAGGCGAGCAGACGGTTGGGAATTCGCATCGTGAAGTGACCTCTGGCCGGAAACATCGTCGGTTTCGAGGTCCCCGAGGCACCGGGGCACGGTGGGGACCTGATCTGCGCTGACCGGGTCCCCACGGGGAATTCCTGGTGTCAGCAAGCAGCGCATTGGCCCCTTTTCACGGGGCGTGGCCACTCGCTCATCGATTATTTGCATACCAGACAAAGGCTCAACTGGCAGATCTGCTAGTTTGGGTCCGCTGGGGCTGGAACCGCGCACTGCAGATCGCTTTGCTAAACTGGTCCTGGCAGGGCCTCCTGGAGGGGTCATGGGATACGCGCAAGCCGACCATTCACGCGACTTTTCCTGCTTGCTGCAGCGCTTGCTGGCCTCGGAGTGTGGCGAGCCGGTTCGCGCCGTGCTCATCGAGAGCGCCCGTGAGCGGGGCGTGGCTGGCGTTGCGATGTTCAGCCACGAAGAGGCCGGCGCGCTGGAAGACACGCTGCGCTTCCACTGGGCGGAAGACCTGTCCGGCGCCCTCGGGGACGTTCCGCTGCTCGCCTTCGCCGAGGAGGTGGCCAGGCGCTCGCCGCGTCGCTTGTTCAACTGGGTGATGGTGCGCGACAAGCCCTTCTGGTTGGGGCAGGTGGCGCGCTATGTGCCGTTTTCGAGGACGCTGGCGCTGCATGCAACGGCGCGGCCGGGGATGCCCAGGCTGCAGGATCTGGTCGTGGTGCCCTATCGCCACCAGGGCCATTGCCATGCCTTGTTCTTCGGTTTCCATCGCGCCCCGGACGCCAGGGTGGTCGAAGAGCTCAACACCATCGCGCTCGCCTACGTGGCGAAGTGGCTGACCGAGCTGGTAACCGGGCGTCAGCAGACCCAGGCCGCGCGGGGAACACGCTTGAATCTCAACGAGCGACAACTGGAGTGCCTGCGTTGGGTGGTGGCCGGCAAGTCATTGCACGAGGTGGCGGCGATCACCGAGATGAGCTACGCCAACGTGCGCTATCACCTTGAGAAGGCCAAACAGGAGTCTGGTTTCGGCAGCCTGCAGCAACTGACGGTGCAGGCTGCCCTGGAGTACGACTTGTCACCCCTGGGGCCACGGCACCAGGCGTGAATTTCCTCAAGGGCAGCCTCGTGCTCTGGTAGGAGCGCCCTTGCGGCGCGACCGCTATTGCGCTGGTGTCGCTGGCCGGTCGCGACGCGAGGTCGCTACAGGCGAGCTTGGGGTTCATGCAGGCTCTCCATGAACCCATATCGTAATTTCTTGACGCGTCATTGCGAGGAACGCAGTGACGAAGCAATCCAGGATATCGCTGCATGCCCCCGGATTGCTTCCCCCTGATCTGGTCCGGGGTCGCAATGACGCCGGGCGTTCATGGTCCGTGGGCAGTTTCGGGTCGAGACAGGTGGCTCTCCATGAACCCATGTCCTAAGTCGTTGTATTGCCTTATTCCGGCAAGAGCCGGCTCTTGTAGCCCGAAGTGCGCGTAGCGCCCTGCGGGAGGTGGCGCCAGAGAGCCCCGCTGAGCCGCTGCGCGGCACAACGGGCTACGCGTACCAGGCGGGTTCATGGCCAGCATGCAGTGTCGAGCCGACACAGATGGCTCGCCATGAGCACAACAGGGTGGCAGATCACCCCGGTGCAATGACTCCGCTCTCGGCCAGACGATCCAGTTCGGCCTGATCCAGTCCCAGCCGCTCGCTCAGCACGGCGCGGGTGTCGGCGCCCAGCTGCGGTGGTGCTCGGTGGTAGGCCACGGCGGTCTCGGAAAACCGGAGTGGATTGGCCACCATCGGCACCTCCACGCCGCTGCCATGCGCCAGATTGAAACGCATGCCGCGGGCCTGGACCTGCGGGTCGGCGAAAACCTGATCCAGCGTCTGCACCGGCGCGCAGGGGATGCCGAGGCTTTCGAATTCGCGCAGCCAATCCGCTGCCGGTCGCTGGCGCAGTGTCAGGCTCAGGGTGTCGATCAGCGCATCGCGATGAATCACGCGCTCGGCGTTGCTGCGGTAGCGCGGATCCTCGGCCAGCGCGGGCAGGCCGATCGCCGCGCAGAGCTTGCGGAACTGGGCGTCGTTGCCGACCGCCAACATGAAGTGGCCATCGGCGCTCGGCATCATCTGGTAGGGCACGATGTTCGGATGCGCGGTGCCATGGCGCTGCGGTAGCTCACCGCCGACCAGATAATTCATGGCCTGGTTGGCCAGCCAACCCACCTGGCTATCGAGCAGCGCCAGGTCGATCTGCTGGCCCTGGCCGGTGGCTTCGCTGTGGCGCAGCGCGGCGAGGATGCCGACGACCGCGTACATCCCGGTCATCAGATCGGATACGGCCACGCCGACCTTCTGCGGACCGCCACCCGGCGTACCGTCGGGCTCGCCGGTGATGCTCATCAAGCCGCCCTGGGCCTGGATGGCGGCGTCGTAGCCGGCACGGTCGGCATAGGGTCCGGTCTGGCCGTAGCCGGTGATCGAGCAATACACCAGCGCCGGATTCAGCTGGATCAGGCTGGCGTAATCGAGGCCGTATCGGGCCAGCGCACCGACCTTGTAGTTCTCGACCACGATCTGACTCTGCCGCGCCAGTGCCCGCACCAGGTTGGCACCGGCGGGCTGGGTGAAATCGAGGGTGACCGAGCGCTTGCCGCGATTGGCGCTGAGAAAATAGGCCGATTCGGCCGTGGCGGCGCCGTGCCCGTCGGCCAGCCACGGCGGGCCCCAGCGGCGGGTATCGTCGCCGCTACCCGGACGCTCGACCTTGATCACCTCGGCGCCAAGATCGGCCAGCAGCTGCGTGGCCCAGGGCCCCGCCAGAATGCGCGACAGATCGAGGACGCGGATCCCGGCCAGTGGCCCCATGGCCCCGGCGCTCAGGGAGCCGTGCGACGCGCCAGGCGCATGCTGTAGGCAAAACGACCAGCGGGGTGCAGGCTGAAGGTGGCGCAGACGATTCGCCCCTCCAGTGCGTGATAGGAGCGCACGACGCGCAGGGTCGGGCTTTCGGCCTCCACGCCGAGCAGACTGGCCTGCTCCGTCGGCATACCGATCGCATCAAAAGTCTGATCGACATGGCCCATGCGCCCGAAATCCAGCAGTTTCAAGGCTGAATCCACCGCGGTTTCCGGCTTCAGCAGTGCCGCCGCCGACACCCCGCGGGCGGGACGTACCAGAATCTCGGTGGTGCAGATCGGCTCTTCCATATCCACGGCAAAACGCAGGCAGAACACGCGGATGATCTCGGCGCCGGTGCGCACGCCCAGTGCCTGTGCCATTTCCAGCGGCGACGGCATGCGCTCGCTGCGCTGCAGCTCCAGCCGCGTGACCCGACCGAACTGCAGCAGATCGTCGATGCCGCTGACCTCCTGCTGGTAGCGCATTGGTGGCACCGGCGCGGTGACGTGCGTGCCGGCACCCGGACGACGCTGGATCAGGCCCAGCGAATGCAGACGCGCCAGCGCGGCGCGCACCGTGTGGCGACTGACCTGGTATTCGGCGCTGATCTCGAATTCGGTCGGAAACTGGCTGCCCGTGGCATAGGCGCCCGACTCGATCTTGGCCAGCAGATCGTTGGCGAGCGACTGGTAGCGGGGTGTGGCGCGCGGGGTCTTGGTCATCACCGCAGTATCCGGCAAACCGGGCGATTTCTCCAAAGGCCACGCCGCATGGTGGCAGTGCTCATCCGGCTCCCAAGGCATACCGCGTACGACCAAGCACAGCGGCCACCAGCAGGAGCGTCCAGATCAGCAGCACCGGCAGCTTGACCCGAGCCAGCAGACGCGCCAGCCGCGCCTGATCCTGCTCGCCGCCGGCGCCATTCGAGATCTGCGCGAACAGCGCCGAGAACGGCCGCAGCCGCCAACGGATGATCAAGCCCAGGGCGATGATCAGCGCCATGATCGCGAGTTTCGCCGACAGCCAGGGCGCGCTGCGCCACAGGGCTGCCGCCAGACCGATGCACGCGCCCACCACCACAAGGCGAATCGCCGCGTCCATGCCGGCCAGGCCAGCGTGCCAGCGGCCCCGTCGCTGCGCGTATTCGGCCCAGACCAGCAACAGCCAGACTGCAGAGCCCAGCCAGACCAGCTCTGCCCCGGCGTGCCTGTCGGGCAGAAACTGGAGACTCATCGACATCGCCAGCCCGCTCGCCAGGGTCAGCACCAGGGCCGTGCGTGGCAGCATGTCGAGCCAGCTCATGGCGTTGGCGCAGAAGCGGCGCACGCTCATCGGCTGTGCTGGATCAACCACCCTCCCGCTCAGGAAGAACACGGCCAGATCGGTACCCAGCCAGCAGCCGATGACCAGCAGATGGACAACCGCGAGCAGGGCTTCATCCATGGCCGGCGCAGGGCATCAGAAAGGCTTGGCTGTGCCGATCAGGGCGACGCTGGCAATGCCGAGCCAATAGACATAGGCCAGCCGTCGACCGAAGCGGATCGAGCGTTCGAGGCGAGCCTCGATCAGGGCATCTCCCGGCGACTGATCGAGCCGACGAAACAGCAGCGTCCATTCGCGCATGATGAGTCGCAGCTTCAGACCGATCACCAGCATCAGCGCGTAGATCAGGATCTTGGCCGGATACCAGAGCATGCCGGCCTCGCCCCTGAACGGACCGTGGCCCAGCAGCGAGGAGACCGCGCAGCCGATCAGCAAGGGAATCAGCAGGAAGCGGACCGATTCATCGATGCGGGTCAGCCGCAGGCCACGATCTGTTTCCCGATAAACAAAGGCGGCCCAGCACAGCCCCAACCAGCTCAGGGCCAGAGTCCAGATCAGCCATAACCAGGGGCCGCCAAAGGGTGACACCGTCCAGATCGCGCCCATGTGCAGCCCCAGCGGCAGCAGCAGGATGATGCCGCTGCGGGCCAGGATATCGATGCGGTAGGCGGTTTCCATGTGGCGCCGTCGTTCCGCCAGCGGCAGCTTCCGATTGACGATGTGGTAGCTGGTCTGGAACACACCCCATTCGCCACCCAGCCAATAGACCATGGCCAGGATGTGCGCCCATTTCAGCAGCGTCAGCTCGCTCAGCCCCATCTCGGCCTCCGGCCAGTCCGATCGCCAGCTGCATGCGTAACCCAGGAAGGCCCTCTCCGGTGCCGTGAAGGGACGGCGCGGTCGATCCTGAGACGCTTCATTATCCCTTTCCGCTGTCGGACTGGTCCGTTGCGGATTCGGCTTCCAGCACCTTTTGCCTGTACACCGTCCAGGTGGTGGCGTTGGGCTGCGACCATTCTCGCGGAGCCGCCAGGAATTCCGGTGCTTGCTGCTTCAGATAGTCGTGGAAGGGCTGCGGCAGTTCGTCGACCCCGCCGAGCAGTTTCTTGCCATAGCCCGAGTAGATCAGCAGACCGGCGTGATCGCCCATCTTCATCCAGGGCAACCACGGACCTTCACGAAACCAGGCGATGGATATCGGCGCCGAGCTGATCGCCTCGTCATCGAGTTCAGCCTTGCGCGCGTAGAAACCGAAATGCTCGGAGCCCACGTACACCGGCCCGGTCGAAGACTCCGGATAGAGATCAGGCTGGATCGGATTCGGATAGGCCAGCGGCACATCGAAGCCGAGAATCACGTCATCGCCCATCTGCCGCAGCGGCAGCAAGCGAGGCGGTCCATCGTCCTCCCGCGGACCACCACCCAGCTGCTGATTGACCGGATCGTTCTGCACATCAAAGACTTTCAGCGTGGCGCCGGTCCAGGGGTTGTGCCATTGCTGCAGAATCTCGCCGGTCTTCGGATCCTTGTAGACCGCATATTCGCGCGACAGCATGCGCCAGCTGCCGTCCTCCAGCTGCTCCATGCGCGCCACATTCATGCCCTCGAAGCCGAACAGCAGTTTCGGGCGCTCGTCAGGAATGGCCGCAAACACCTGCCCCGACCACCAGGTCACCACGTCCTTGCCATCCAGGCTGCCGCGCATCTTCAGGTAGGCGCGCAGATTGTCGTCGGGTTTGGACAGATCGAGCGCATCGGCGACCACCGGCATCATGAGCGACGCCAGCAACAAGGTGCTCAAGGCCACACGCAGCATGAAACAGATCTCCAGGAATGGGCTCGGGCACCGACACGCTGCCCGATGCACCACGAGCATAACCACCTTCATGAGACTGCGCGCAGACACAGAACCCGGTTTGCGGCGCGACCGGCAGCTCGCCGCTCGCCGGCACTGGCAGACGGCGCAGGCCCCCAGCAAGAGCTACAACGCGGAGAACGCAGAGGACCGCGGAGGACGCGGAGAGAAGCAAATCTCATCTGGATACGCTCTTCTCTGCGTTCTCGGCGTTCCTCTGCGTTCTTTGCGTTCAATGTCTGACCACAGCCCACCGCGGCTCCCGGTCTTGGCGGTTACACCGAAACACCGCGGTCGCGACGCGAGGTCGCTCCTACCGAGGTCGCTTGATCGCGGATGAATCCGCTCCCACAGGGCCGCGGCGCCAAGGAGCGCCCTTGCGGCGCGACCGGTAGCTCGACCCCTGCGCGCGGGCACGCGGTGCAGGCCGCCCGCCAGAGCTTCAACGCGGAGAACGCGGAGGGTCGCGGAGAACGCGGAGAGAATCAAATCTCGTCTGGATACGCTCTTCTCTGCGTTCTCGGCGTTCCTCTGCGTTCTTTGCGTTCAATGTCTGACCACAGCTCACCGCGGTTTCCGGTCTTCGCCGATACACCGAGACTCCGCGGGTCGCGACACAAGGTCGCTCCTACCATGGACCTCGCTTCTCGTAGGAGCGCCCTCGCGGCGCGAATCGGTCGATCAACGCATGTCAAGCTCAGAAGCGCGCGCCCCGGCTACAATCTGCTGCAACGCAGCACTGCACTCCGGAGCGTCCGCGCATGCATCCCCGCCTGATCCTTGCCCGGCTCAAGGACCATCCACTCCGGCAGCCGCTGAACATCGAGTTTCACGCCAGACCGCCAGTGCCGCTGGCGGGTGCGGCGCTGGTTTCGCATCTGGTGTTCAAGCATGGCGCACCCACCGAGCAGGCCGAACGTGAGAATCTGGCACGCTGGTGTCAGGGTTTGAGCTGCACGGCGGTCGACAGCTCCGATGCTCACCTGACCCTGGAGACCGCCGCTTTCCGCATGCGCTGGGAACTGCATACCGAATTCTCCAGCTACACCTTCTTCCGTTCGCTGGAGGATGGCGAGCAGCTGGCGGCGGACGCCACGGCCTTCGACGGCATTCACCTGGACTGGATGCAGGGCATACCCGGCAAGCTGATGGTGGCCACCCAGATCGAGCTGCGCGCGGTCGGGGACATCCGCCCGGAGTCGGTGCTGGCCGGCCTGTCGCCCAATGGCAAGACCATGGTGGCCTCGCGAGTCGCCGACCACGCCGCCTGGATCTTCACCGACTTCAAGATCGAGAACGGCTTCTCGCGCTTCCTGGTGCTCAACGAAGCCATGACCCAGCGCCAGGCAGGACGAACGGTGCAGCGCCTGCTGGAAATCGAAAGCTACCGGATGATGGCCTTGCTCGGTCTGCCGGTGGCCAAGGAGGTCGGGCGCTGGCTGTATTCGAGCGAGCGACAACTGGCCGATCTGATGGACCAGATCAATCGGGCGGGTTCGCCCGAAGATGAGCGTCTGGCCTTGTCGGCGCTGTCGACACTGGCCTCCGAGGTCGAGCACTCGGTGGCGCGCACCACCTTCCGTTTCGGCGCCGCCAAGGCCTATCACAGCCTGGTCATGCAACGCATCGAGGAATTGCGCGAATCACGCATTTCCGGCCTGCCCACCTTCAATGAGTTCATGCAGCGCCGCTTGTTGCCTGGCATGAACACCTGCGAAGCCATCAGTCGGCGTCAGGAAGAGCTGTCAGCGCGCGTCGCCCGCAACAGCCAGCTGCTGCGCACCCGGGTCGACATCGAACTGGAACGCCAGAATCAGGAGCTGCTGGCGCAGATGAATCAGCGCGCGCGACTGCAGTTGCGCCTGCAGGAAACGGTCGAGGGCCTGTCCGTGGTGGTGCTGACCTACTATGGCTCGCAACTGGTGGCGTATCTGGCCAAGGGCAGCAAGCACCTGCACCATCTGGACACCGACATCATCACCGCGGTGTCGATACCGCTGATCGCCGTGGTCGTGGCCTGGGCCACCTGGCGCCGACGTCGGACGATCAACGAGGAGTAGGCGCTCCGGCCGGCTGCCCGAACGCGTGCCATCCGCAGCAACGAACATGCATGATCATGTTCCCCGGCAGCCCGGACCTGCGACCGTGCATTCCTCATGACTGCGCCCGACCACACAGCGGGCGAGGCTCCGCCAGCCATCCGATTCCGGGAGGCCCTGGGTTTCTGGCTGAAACTGGGTTTCATCAGCTTCGGCGGCCCGGCAGGGCAGATCTCGATCATGCATCAGGAACTGGTGGAGAAACGCCGCTGGATTTCCGAACGCCGATTTCTGCACGCGCTGAATTACTGCATGTTGCTGCCCGGCCCGGAGGCGCAGCAACTGGCAACCTACATCGGCTGGCTGATGCACCGCAGCTGGGGCGGCATTGTCGCCGGTGCCCTGTTTGTGCTGCCCTCGCTGCTGATCCTGGTGGCGCTGGCCTGGCTGTACCTGGCGTTCGGCGAGTTGGACGTGGTGGCCGGTCTGTTCCACGGCATCAAGCCTGCGGTGGTGGCGATCGTGGCCCACGCGGCCTGGCGCATCGGCAGGCAGGCCTTGAGGAACCGCTGGCTGTGGGCGATTGCTGCGGCGGCCTTCCTGGCGATTTTTCTGGGCCATGCGCCGTTTCCGATGATCCTTGCCGGCGCGGCTTTGATCGGACTGGTCGGCGGACGGCTCGCGCCTGAGGTCTTCGCGGTGGGAGGCCCTCGGCCCGTGGCTGACGGCATCCACCCACCCTGTGTGATCGACGATCACAGCGAACTCCCGGCGCATGCGCGCTTTCGCTGGCGCCGACTGGCATGGATTCTGGCCTGCGGGCTGCTGCTGTGGGCCATCCCGATGGCCTTGCTGACCAGTGCTTTCGGCTGGGAGCACACGCTGACCCAGATGGGCTGGTTCTTCACCAAGGCCGCGCTGCTCACCTTCGGTGGTGCCTACGCGGTGCTGCCCTATGTCTATCAGGGCGCGGTGTTGCACTACGGCTGGCTCAGCCCCACGCAGATGATCGACGGCCTGGCGCTCGGTGAAAGCACGCCGGGTCCGCTGGTCATGGTGGTCGCCTTCGTTGCCTTCGTCGGTGGCCATGGGCAAGCCCTGTTCGGTCCGGAACAGCTGTTTCTCGCCGGCGCCGTGGCCGCGACCCTGGTGACTTGGTTCACCTTCCTGCCGTCCTTTCTGTTCATCCTGGCCGGCGGCCCGCTGGTGGAATCCACCCGCGGAAACCTCAAGTTCAGCGCGCCTCTGACCGCGATCACCGCCGCGGTAGTCGGCGTCATCCTCAATCTCGCCCTGTTCTTCGCCGGCCATGTGCTCTGGCCTGATGGCCGCGCGGGCACCATCGATCTGTCCGCGGCCTTGATCGCGATCGCGGCTGGGCTGGCGCTGTTTCGATTCCGTCGCGGCGTCATCGAAGTGATCGCCGCGAGCGCACTGCTGGGACTGATCCTGCGCAGCAGCGGGCTCAGCGCCTGACACTCGAGTGGGTCTTCGCCAGAGAATCCCTAGTCCGCATTTCTCACACCTGTTGCGGAGGATCGCGCAGGGCTTTGCGACTAGCGCAAGGCGCGACAACGAGGAATGGTGATTCCATTGCGAGGAGGAGCAACGCCGCGATAGTCGCAAAGAACCAGCGAGGTCCGCAAAGCGGGCAGATGCAGCCAAACACTCCGTGACTGCTGCGTGCCTCGGAATCGCCTTGTACCACTAGGGAATTGGGGGCATCTGCTCGCGCAGGTGTGAGAAATGCGGACTAGCCCCCCAGCACCCGCAACAGCAGCCAGATCGGCGCGCCCAGATAGAAGGCCAGACGGATCAGCCACTCCAGGATGTGGCGGACTCCGGCAGCGCGACCGGGTTGCCACCCTTGCGCCAAGGCGTTGCCGCATTCGGCGCCCACCCGCAGCACCGCAGCAAACAGCATCAACCCCAGCGACCAGGATGCCCACCAGATCAGCAAGCCGCTCAACCAGGCCCGCAAGCCATAGGTGTAGTACTCGCCGAAGGTGCCGCCGAAGGCGATATGCTGGTGCAGGCGAAAGGCGGGCAGCGCCGCAACCAGCGGGAACAGGCCGAACTTGGTCAACCCCTGATCCAGCCAGGGACGCAAATTGGCGGCTCGGGCGGCGGCGTAATCGGCCATGTGTCCGAAGGCCGTGTCGATCAGTGTCACCGGCGCTCCCGCCGCGGACAGCGTGCGCAGCAGTGCACGCGGATCTGCGCAGACGATGCCAACGGCCAGGCGACGGCCTGAGACCAGTTCCAGATCGAAGCCGACGCCTGGCAAAGGCAGACGCCAGAGCCGGATGGCCGCAATGCTGGCCACGGGGATTTCGATCCTTTGCCAGCGCTGTTGCAGCAACAATTGCCCGGCGCGGACTCGAGCGGTACCGCCGCAGATGCGTGCGATCACCCATGCAGCGATGGCGGGTGCCAGCACCCCGGCGACGAAGATCTGAATCTGCACCAGTGAATTCACCTGCATGCCGTCGACCTGCAGCATCCGCACACCGAGCACCAGCAGCCCCAGGCCAGATCCGAGACGCAAGCAGGCGCAGACCCGCCGCCAGAACGGCGACAGCAGGGTCAATTCGAGGGCCGATTCTGCTTGGTGCAACGGCGCTCGCGCGGGCACTCGCACACGCCGCCATGCACGCCAAAGCTGGACGCTGGCCAACGCCAACAGCAAGGCCAGCGCCGCGCGGCCTACCCAGTCGCCCCAGCGCACCATCAGCGTCATCGGCGGATTGCTCACGGGTAGCTCGCCGGCCAACACCGCTTGCTGGCCCATTTCGGTACTGACCAGCACCTCGCCACTGGGGTCGATGTAGGCGCTGAGGCCATTGCTGGTGACCCGCAATTGCGGCATTCGGGTCTCGATGCTGCGAAAACTCGCCACCTGCAGATGCAATCGGGCCCCGATGGGATGGGCACTGAACCAGGCATCGTTGGATAGGCCGATGATGGCCTGGGCGCCGAGGCGCGCGCCGTCGATGGCCAGGTCCGGGCGCACATCGTCGAGACAGATCAGCGGCAACACCTGCAACTCGCGGCCATCGGCGGCGCGCAGCGGAAACACCCGCGCCCCGGATCCGGGCTGCCAGCTGCCAGTCCACGGCAGCCAATGCCTGAGCAACGGGCCATCCAGCCATGCCGGCACATGCTCGGTCAATGGAAAGGGATGGGTCTTGCGGTAGTAACCGAGCAAGCCCCTGCCCGGCTCGACGAAGGCCGCCGCATTGTATTCACCGGCAGCGTCCAGATCATAGGTGCCGAAGACCAGCGCCACGCCAGCCGTGCTGACGAAGTCGAGGATCTCCTGATCCAGCGCCGCTCCATCCTCGCTGCGCGGGTGGCCGAAAGTGGTGGGATAGACGGTCTCCGACCACAGCAGCGCATCCACGCCATGGTGCTCGATGGCCGCGCGTGACAACCCGAAGTGGGTATCGAGCACCTGCCGGACCACCGCATAGGTCCCCAGCTCGCGCCGCAGCCCCTCGTAATCGACAATCCCCGACTGCACCATGCCGATGCGCAGTGCCGCCACCGGTTGCTCAGGCGAGGTGGATTCCAGGCTGGATAAACGCAGCCAACCATAGCCTGCCATCAACAAGGGCAGCAGCGCCGACATCGCCAGCGGCAGCCGCAGCGCCCGCAGGCCGTCACGCCTACGCTGCCAGGCCAGCGCCAGCGCCTCGTTCACCAGGATCAGCAGCAAGGTGATGCCCGCGGCACCGCCGAGATCGGCCACCTGGCGCAAGCGCACGGCCGATGCCAGGCCGTGGCCCAGCGTGTCACCCAAGAGTTTCGGGATCAGCTGCTCGCAAGCCACCCAGGCACAAGCGCCGGCCAGCGCGAACAGGATCGGCCCGTGCCACGCGCGCGCCCAATGGCGAATGAGCGCGAAGACCAGCACCTGAGGCTGCAGGATTGGCGCCAGCAGACAGAGTGCGAGCACGCCGATCGGCGATCCGCCACCGGTGTAGCTGCCGATCGCCACTCCGAACCAGGTGAACACCGCCACCGCAAAGGCCACGCTCATCAGCCAGCCACTCAACAACGCGCCCGCCATTGTGCGGGCGCTGTTGAGGCTCAGCAGCCAGGGCGCCAGCGCGACGAAGCCCAGCGGCCAGCCACCCTGCGCATACAGCCCCAGCAGCACGGCGCTGACCAGGATGCCGGCGAGCATGAGCCATCGGGGAGTAGCGGATTGCGGCATGGTCTGGCCCTTGGGATTGGAAAGTCACGCTTGAGGTAGCCCGAAGGTGCCGCGCAGCGGCTCCCCGGCATTCCTGGATGGGGCGGGTGCCGGGGAACGCGCCTGCGGCGCGCACCCTTGGCCTACCTCAACGAGCGAAAAACGTCCAGACACGTCTGGAACCGCAACAGCCTTCAACCGCCCGCTTCACGGCTCGTGGGCCGTGTGGAGCCGAAACAGGTGGCTCGCGATGACGTCTGAGTCCGGCCCCTCATTCCGGCGGCGGCGGAATCTCGATATGCCGGATCGGCATTCCCGGTGGCGCCATGTCCGCGGGCACCACGCGGTCTTCGGGTACCGGTATGACCGCACCGTCGGCATCGCGGAACACGTAATCCGGCGAGAACATCAGGATGGCCTCGATCGGCTCGCCCTCGTCAGTCACCTGGTGGTGGCGCACATAGCCTTCCGGCAATTCGAAGTCCTCCGGCACCGCCAGTCCTTGCAGCGGCGGGCTGGTGCCAGGCGGATTGAAGGCGGCGATGCCGCCGGTTTCACCGGAGTCTCGCAAAGCCTTGATCAGCTCGGCAGCTGTCGGTTCCGGGTCGGTCGGTGACACATAGGTGGCGATGTCATTGGCATCGCCGGTGCGCCAGTCGGCTGGATTCGATGAGGTAGTGCTGGTGGCGGCCGGCGGCACCGGTCGCGGCAGCTCGGTCGGCATCTTGATGTCCTGCGGGTCGGCAAGCTCTGGCGCAGGCATCGCCGATATTGGCGCACCTGCGGAGCGATCAACGTCCCGTTTCATCAGCGGTGAATGCAGAAAGAGGTAGCCAATCAAGGTCCCCACCAGCGTCAAAACCAGCACCCGCAGGAAACGCGACCGCCCATGCCCCGGCGGTCGCTCGCGGATGATGCGCACACCATCGCCGTCCGCAGGGGACGGCGTGGTGTGCTTCTGGTCAGAGACCGACATCAGCCTGACTCAGCCTTGCCCGTCAGGGGCTGGCCGGATTGTAGACCGACATCGACCAGCCCATGCGCTCATGGCCGTACCGGTTCCAGATCGGACTCTTGCCACCGCTGAAACTGGTGTAGCGCGGCGCCCCGGTGCCGGTGCTGCCACCCCACAGACCCGCGGAGACAGTGCCCCCGGTGTAAGTGGGATGCACATCGTCGGACTGGATGTAGTCGTAGCTGCTGCTGGAACTGACAAAGTGCGTGTTGGCATCGCGCAAGGTCGATTTCAACGTGTTGGAGATGCGGTTCACATAGCTGCTTTCGCTTTCACCCGCCACGTAGCGCAGGGCCTCCGAATCGATCTGACCGTCGCCATTGCTGTCGTAGTCAGCGCCCATGAACTGGGCGAAGCTGTCGGCGCACTTGAAGCCCTTGAGGCGGGCGTTCTCGCACATCCAGTAGTTCATCTTGGCGATGATCGGGAGGAAGGTGTTGCGCATGTTCACCGTCGCACCGGTGCTGGCGTCCTTGCAGGTGCTCTGCACGTTATCGGCGTTGTAGCCCGGGTAGTACAGGTTGGAAATCACCTTGAGCTTGGTGTTCGGGCTGGCGTTGGCATTGATGTAATCCATCGCCGCGGCCACATAGGTCTTGCAGTTGGCCAGCGCCGTATTGAGCACGCCGTAGTTGCAGGTGCCCGACTGCCCCTTGAAGCTGGTGCGCGCCTGCAGACCATCATTGCCGCACATCTCGAAAGCCACCACGCGGGTGCTGCTGGCCTGCATGTATGAGCGTTCGGCCACGATCTTGTTGTTGTAGACATCCGAGGCAACCGCGCCGGACTTGGCTCGACGGATGCTCTCGATATCGGCATTCCAGATGGCCGACAGGTACTCGGCATCGACGGTGGGCGCCGAGTATTTCGCCGCCTTGCTGACCGAGCCGTTGTAGCCGGCATAGATGGAATCGCCATAGGCGACAACCCGATACTTGGCCGTGGTACCGGCCCGATCGACCGTCCACGACACGTTCTGGTTCAAGGTATTTGCTGCAACCTGGCCACCCAGAGCCAGTAACAGAATGGCAGGCAGTGACCTGCGGACTAAGCCACAAGAAAAAGTATTCATGATCCTCCCCATGAATAGATGTACGCCGCAGAAGTCGGATGACTTCTGTCCCAGTGACGAACAACATCAGTGCGGCCCGGAACCCGATGAAGGGCTTCCCATCCGGACCGCGGCGCAATGTACGCTGGCGTATGGATGGACGTCAATCAGTGTGACAGCGCATTGGAACATGAAAATTTTTTGTGCGCTGCATCAGCAACTTGTCTGCATTTTGAAGGCAGGCCACACCGGGCGTGCTGGTCCATGCAGATCGATCACGCTGCGTTGCGGCAATCAGGATTCAAAGCTCGTTTGCTAGCCAAAAAATATTTTCGGAAGCAGCTACCGACGAGCTCATGCGGCTGCGACAGCGGGTCTGGCTGATGGGTTTCAGGCGCCCGCCGAGGCGCTCTCGAACCTCTCGTTGATGCTGCCCGACCAGACCTCAGTCGGCTTCGAATTGCGTGGCGTTGCGGCCCTTGATGTGGGCGTAGAAACGCTTGATCTCGGCCATGTCGGCATTCACGTCGCCGGTCGGCTTGAAAACCGGACCGAGGCCGCTCACCTTGCGCTCGTAGTCCATGTAGGCCAGCACGATCGGCACCTGCGCGGCGATGGCGATATGGTAGAAGCCGGTCTTCCAGTGACGAGTCTTGCCGCGTGTGCCTTCAGGCGGCACTGCCAGTTGCAGCGGGCCGTCCGCCTCGATGATGGCCTGGGCCGACGCCGCCACCAGATTGTTGGCCTTGGAGCGATCCACGGCGATGCCGCCCAGCCAGCGCATGACCGGGCCGAATGGCCAACGAAACAAACTCTGCTTGCCCATCCAGTACACCCGCAGATTCAACACGAAAGCCACCATCAGCGTGTACGGCAAGTCCCAGTTGCTGGTGTGTGGCGCAGCGATCAGCACGCATTTGCCGGCGCGGTCAGGCAATGTGCCTTCCACCTTCCAGCCCGCAAGATGCAGAAACGCCCGCGACACTGCGCGCAGCAGGATGTTGACGACGGGCGTATCAAAAAGCGTTCGCTGCAATGGAGGGCCTGCAATGGCAATGGAGCGCTCAGGCCGTCAGCAAAGGCGCGATGGCTGCGCGAAGGCGTGGAGCATAGCGTCCCGAAAGTGTTCAATCTGGAAAGCCCGGCCGGCCTTCTACGATGCTTGACCAGCAGACTGGCCGGGTTGGCTTCCCTGCATCAGAGCAGAGCAAACTCGTGCTCGCCGCGTTCATAGACCACATGCGCCCTGCCCACCAGCATCGGATCCACCTTGCCAATGGTCTCCAGACTCTTGTTGGCATAGGGCAGCTTGTGCAGCACATAGCGCATGGCGTTCAGTCGGGCGCGCTTCTTGTCGTTGGACTTGATCACGGTCCACGGCGCGTCAGCGGTGTCGGTGTTGAGGAACATGGCCTCCTTGGCGCGTGTGTAGTCTTGCCATTTGTCGAGGGAGGCCAGGTCAACCGGCGACAGCTTCCATTGCTTGAGCGGATGTACCTTGCGCTCCTTGAAGCGCCGCTTCTGCTCCTCGCGACTGACCGAAAACCAGAACTTGATCAGATGAATCCCGCTGCGCACCAGGTTGCGCTCGAATTCGGGCGCCTGACGCATGAACTCCTGATACTCGGCGTCGGTGCAGAATCCCATGACCCGCTCCACGCCGGCGCGGTTGTACCAACTGCGGTCGAACAGCACGATCTCGCCCCGCGTGGGCAGATGCTGCACATAGCGCTGGAAGTACCACTGCCCGCGCTCGACCTCGCTCGGCTTTTCCAGCGCGACGACATGCGCGCCGCGCGGGTTCAGGTGCTCCATGAAGCGCTTGATCGTGCCTCCCTTGCCGGCGGCATCGCGGCCCTCGAACAGGATCATCACCCGTTGACCGGTTTCCCTCACCCAGGCCTGCAGTTTCAGCAGCTCGGTCTGCAGCAGATACTTCTGCTTCTCGTAGGCCTTGCGGCTCATCAGATTCTTGTAAGGATAGGCGCCATCACGCCAGCCCGGCGCCAGCTCCATGTCCAGCACCGCAGGATCCTTGGTCTCGGGCGCCGCACCTTCGCGTTCCAGCAGGTGCTCAAGCAGGCGCCGACGATCGTCAGGCGATTTGCCATCCAGCAAGGACTTGATGGTGGCGATCTCGTTTTCCAGCGCCGCGACCGCCCCCGCATCGGTCTCGAAATCAAGAATGGCTTTCGCACTCAACCGGGGAGGCACATCGCCCTGGGAAGCCGGCCTGGGAGATGCAGCATTCGTTTTCAGGGCCGTCACGCTGCCGCTTTCGCGCTCACGTCTGGATTCGGACATGGAACACCTTCGGACTGATCGGAACAATCCTCCATTGGGCACCCGAATTCAGGCGCGGAGCTTGATGAGAGTCAAAGCTGGCCGCCGCCTCGGATTCACGAGGCGACAACCGCCCTTGATCTCCGCTCAGCGCAAAGCGGCGCCGCAGCGCGGCGCCCTCCACAACAGCGACCCGAAAGCCCCGGTGCCCGACGCTGGAATGCGGTTCATGGAGAGGATCTACCGCAAGACCCGCGCCGCCGTCTCAGCTCCCGGCATCGCCCCGACGCTCGATCAGCAGCGCCTTCAGTTCGCGAATCTCGGCACGCATCGAGCGCACCTCCTCGTGCAGGTCCATCTCGATGTGATCGCGGGCCTGCTCCACCACCTCGACCAGCGCTTCGTGCTCGGTTTCGGTATAGCTCTGCATGGCATTGACGATGATGGCAATGAACAGATTGAGCATGGTGAAGGTGGCGATCAGGATGAAGGGCACGAAGAAGGCCCAGGCATAGGGAAAGCTCTCCATCACCGGCCGGGAGATGCCCATCGACCAGCTTTCCAGGGTCATGATCTGGAACAGCGTGTACAGCGAACGACCGATATGTCCAAACCAGTCCGGATACTGGGCAGCGAACAGATTGGTCGCGATCACGGCGAAGACGTAATAGATCACCGCCAGCATCAGCACGATTGACCCCAGACCCGGGATGGCGGCAAGCAGCGCACCGACCACCCGTCGCATCGAGGGCACGATGGTCAGCAGCCGCATCACCCGCAGCACCCGCAGCGCGCGCAGCACCGCGAAGGGGCCAGACGCCGGCACCAGGGCAATGCCCACCACGAGAAAATCGAAGATGCTCCACGGATCACGCCAGAAGGCAGCGCGGTACACCCACAGGCGGATCAGGATCTCCACGACAAACACCGCCAGAATGGCGCGATCCACCAGCAGGATGCCCTGCCCTGCCGCCGCCATCACCGCCGGCGAGGTTTCCAGCCCCAGCAGCACGGCATTGACCAGAATCAGGACAATGATCAGCGCCTGCACGCGCGGGTGGTTGATGAAGGCGCGTAGGCGATCACGCATCGGAGCTGGGGGTACAGACGGCAGCATGACGGGCTTGGGTTTCGCGATTGGGGTCGCGCATTCTTCGTTGTTTTGCCTGGAGACAACAAGCGGCTCAATGTCGCTCCGCGCGCTGCGGCCGACCGCAGCATCGGCTGGCGCCCGCACATTTCAAGATTCTGCCCGCGCTGCGCCTTCCGGTTGCCCGGAGCGCGGGCCAAGCTGGTGACGTCAGCCAATCTGGAGCCCCTCATGCCCGTACCCGCACCCAGGCGCTGCCTCTCGATGATGGCCCTGCTGATGCTGTCCATCGGGGGAGCTGCACTGGCCGCACCTGCCCAGCGTTGGATCAAGGCTGACACCGGCCTGTTGCCCAACCCCGACGCGCAGGCCTTGCCGACGACGGCACTGTTGCGCGGTTCCGAGGTGGCATTCAGGTGGCGGATGCCCGACTCGGACTACTGCCTGATCGAGAGCACCGGCCTTTTCGGCTACGTCCGCTGTGAAACTCTGGACCCGAAGCCGCTGGCATCGGCACCCGCTGCGGCAGTTACCATCAACGCCAATACCCGCTGGGTCAACACGGCCAATCTGCTACTGCGCAGCAAGGCACGCGCCGATGCGACCGTGCTGGGCCGCCTCGGCTTCAATGCGCCGGTGCAACTGCTGTCGGACGACAGCTCCGGCGACTACTGCGAGGTCCTCTCGGAGCGGTTCGGGCACGGATACGTGGCTTGTCGTTATCTCGCCAACAGCCCCGAGGACGAGAACGCCCTGCTAAGCCGATTCCAGGGGAATGGCCAGCCCAACCCGCGCTTCGATCCGGTTCGCGCCTTCTGGATACGACCCAGCTGGGAGCGGCTGGAAGTCCACGCCCAGGCGCTGGCCGATCGGCATCGCGAGGCTCCGGTCGGTGAACGCTGGCCGCGCGACGAAGACCTTGAGCAGATGAAGGCGGAACTGGCCAAGGGACTGTTCGCCCCGGCGCCGCCGGCGCTACCGGACTGGGCTGAGATGAAAGTGCTCATCGCCGCAGGGCGCCAATCGCAGACGCCGGAAACCACCACCGAATCGGAGGCGCCGACGGAGTTTGACCGACTGCGGCGAGAGATCCTGATGTCCAACTGGCCTTCCTGGCTAGGACTCTGGGGAGAAACCTTCGATGACCTGCACGGCAGCGGCAAGGGCCCGATATACGGTCTGGTCGAGGCACTGGATTTCCCGGCCGCCGTGCCCTCCTGGCTCAGGAGCGAGCAGGAAGTAGCGCCGCCAGACACAGCGCAGGCCCTCAGTGGCCGTTTCGGCATCATCCATCGCTGGCTCACCAAGCCGCGGCCTGCTCCAGCCGCTGACGAGAACTACGCCACACCGGGTCTGTACGACATGCTGAGTCGCACCCAGGTACTGGTTCGCCCGGTGCAACGGGTGCGTCTGTATCGCGATGGGCATCTGGACAGCGAAGCAACGCATGCCCGCAGCAGCGAGACGCTGTGGCGCGACACCGAGGAGCCCATGTGCAACGGCTGGGAGCTGGGATTCCGCTTCGGCGCGTCCGACGCGGAGATCTGGGCCTATTTCGGTGATGCCGAATTCAGCGAACAAGCCCGCAGCTCCGCACCGCGCCGGCCTGGCAGCCTGTATGAATTCATCGTGCCGACAGCGCTTCCGCACGACCGGGCCCTGGTCAGCCTGCGCCAATACCCCATGGATCGCGCAGCCACCGGTTTCGTCCACGGCAGCGAGTTCGCCTTCGACTTCGACCACGACGGGCACCCCGACATCCTGGTCTGGGAAGGCACCGGCCATGGCCCCGGGCATATGGACGGGGAAACCACCACCGACGACGCCTGGTACCGGCTGGTGCTCGCGAACATCAACGGCCGCTGGAAGATTCTGGGCAATGACAGTTTCAGCTATGGCTGTGGATGCTGAGCAGGACATCAGCACCCGTGCAGCGGGTCCAGGGAGCTTGTTGGACAGACCGGTTATCGTTGAACAACGCCGTGGGTTATGGAACTTTGTTGCGCCGGATCCTCGTCAATTTGAGATCGGAAATAGTCCGAGTACGCGAAGGTGGTGCGCAGCGGTGAGTAGTACAGCGCCTTGACGCCCGTCGACTCGGACAGGTCCACATCGATGCGGGCTGCGGGGTCCGCAGGCCGTTTCGTCTCACGGACGATCTCGTCGGGGGGCAGGAAAACGACCGCGTCGTAGTCCGGATCGCGCCAGAGCCAGGCGCGAGAACGTCGCAGCATGGCGACTAGCGAACCGGCAATGGACGCTTGAGGCGTCGCTCAGCGCTCTCCATGAACCCATATCGTAAGTTGTTGTTGCGTCATTGCGAGGAGCGCAGCGACGAAGCAATCCAGGGTACCGCCGCACGCCCCTGGATTGCTTCGCTACGCTCTCCATGAACCCATATCGCAAGTCGTTGATTTTCTTTGTCCACCTGTAGGAGCGCCCTTGCGGCGCGACCGCTGCGGCGGACCTGCGGCTTGCCGGTCGCGACGCGAGGTCGCTCCTACAGGCGGGTTTGTGGTTCATGGCCCGTGCGCAGTGTCGGGCCGATACAGGTGGCTCGCAATGACGCCGGGGGGTTCGTGGCCCATGGGCAGTTTCAGGCCGATACAGGTGGCTCGCTATGGATGCATCCGTCGCGCCCTGCTCTGGCTGCGTCATGTCCGGACGATCCCGTCCAGCTTCAGTCAGCCGCTGCCAAACCTCCAGAAGATCTTCCATGGCGTCCTCGTTTGACGGCCGCCAGTCTCGGCGATGCGGCCAGCATCTCGCAAGGCATTCCTATTCCGGCACAGCCCGGCTCTGGTAGCCCGAAGTGCGCGCAGCGCTCTGCTGGCGGTGATGCGACCAGCCCCGGTGAGCCTCTGCGCGGCACACCAGGCTACGCGTAGCAGGCGAGTTCGGGCGGGCCGGCCAAGGACCTGGTCGGTCCGGAGCGGATGTCCCTGCACGTCCAGGTCATCGCCCAGCTCGACCACGTCGGCTTCGGCGAAGTAGCCCCGTGAATCCGCTGATCACCCACGCCGACGCCGCCCGTGAACCCGGCCGAGCGGTGCTGGCAGACGTAGGCCGGCAAGCGCTGGTGACCCTCGAACTACCCATGCTGCCCAGCATCGGCCTACCCGATCGCGACCGCCTCATCGCCGTAGGCGAAAACGGCCAAAGCTGGCGCGGCCTCGTACGCGGCACCACGGTGTCCGCCAGTTGGAGCCAGAGCCTGATCGTCCGTCAGACCATCGAGGTCGAGCGGCATTGAGCAATTCGGGCCCGTCAAAGACGCCGGGCAATACGTAGCGCGGCTCCCGCACGCGTCGGGTGTGAAGTAGCGCGGCTCCGGCGCGCGTCGACTCCCGGTGAGCCTTGCACTTGTTCGCGCCGGCGGCCGCGAGTCACGTTCGGAGCGAAACCCCACAACCAGGATTCAAAGCAACCCCATGCCCAACCTCTGGCGCCAATTCCAGGACCTGCTACCTACCAGCACCACGCTGATCGGTACTGTCGTGACCACGCACGCCGACCACACCGTCAGCGTCCAACTGCTCGACGGCGGCCTGCTGCGCGTCGCTGGCACCGCCGCCGATGGCGCGCGCGTCTTCGTCCGCGACGGCCGCATCGAGGGCGAAGCACCCGAACTGCCTCAGATTGATATCGAGATCTGATCGCTTCGAACCGCACCACATCACATCGGGCCGCAAGGCCCACCCACAGCCCGCTGACCGCGGGCTTTTTTCATTTCCGCCAAAGGAGACAAGCCATGGTCACCCCCGTGATCGAAGGCGGCATGGTGTCCATGCCGATCCACGAGTTTCAGGAGATGCTCGAGCACGCCGTCGAACTCGGCGCCCGCAGAGGGCTCGCCGACGTCGGCCTCGAAGGCGATGACGCTGCCCGCGATATCCGCGCGCTGCGTGGTTTGCTCGATGCGCACAACGCCGCCGAACACACCACCTGGCAGACGGTCATCAAGATACTGACCACCGCGCTGGTGATCGCGCTGGCGACCAGTGCCGCCATCCACTTCAAGCTGTTCGGAGGGCGCTGATCATGATGACCCTGCTAGGCAGTCTGCTCGGCTTCGTCGCCAGCGCCTTTCCAGAAATCCTCAAGCTGCAGCACGAGAAAGAGGACCGCAAACATGAGTTGGCGCCACCTTCGATCGCCAGGTCGAAATGCAGAAGCTCGGCCACACCCGAAAGGTGGACGAGCTCAACATCAGCGCCGATATCAAGGAGACCGAACAGCTCTACAACTACGCCAACCGCGAAAGCGGTGTGCGTTGGGTCGAAGGCCTGCAGTCCAGCGTGCGGCCAGTCATCACCTACGCCTTTTTCGGCCTGTTCGCAGTGGTAAAGCTGACCTCGCTTGTCACGCTGGCACAAGCCGAGGACCTGACCTTCGCCAGCGCACTACAAGTGATCTGGGACGGCGAGACCCAGGCCCTGTTCGCCACCGTCATGAGCTTCTGGTTCGGCGGCCGAGCCCTCCAGCGCGCACGAAGCGTCAAATGAGCGCACCCAACGCACACCTGCAGACCAGCGACCCAGGCATCGCCCTGGTCAAATGCTTTGAGAGCTTCTGCGCCAGCATCTACCGCTGCCCGGCAGGCAAACCCACGTTCCGCAACCGCATGTCCGTTACCGATCTGCGAGTATCCTCGAATCAGCCCCCGATGCAGCCGATGACCCCGAGCACAGCGATTGACAACCCGCGCTGGTGTCCTTTCTGTAACCCGGAGCCGCAACGGGTATTCCTGCGATCGCGCAATGTCTATGCGCTTTGGGATGGGTTTCCCGTCACCGACGGCCTTGCGCTGATCGTTCCGTATCGGCATGTGCCGACCTGGTTCGACGCCGCCGACACCGAGCGTGCCGAGCTGTTTTCTGCCATCGACGCCGTTTGCTCGATCATCCGCGGGCGCGGCGGCACACTTCGACGATCTGTTGCGCCGCGGCGGTTCCTTGCGGCTGCTAACCGGCGACTATCTGGGAGTCACCGATCCGGACGCACTGCAGCGCCTGATCGATCTGCGCACGATCCACGGCGCGGCTAGCCTGGACCTTCGCGTCTATGTGACGGCCGGTCGCAGCTTTCATCCGAAAGCCTATCTGCTCACCCGCAGCTACGTGGATGGCGTCGCCTACGTTGGCAGCTCCAACCTGTCGTCATCGGCGCTCGGCGATGGCATCGAGTGGAACTATCGCATCGAGTCAGGACGCGATGCGGCGGGTATCGCGCTGGTTCGAGGGGCTTTCGAGACACTGTTTCGAGACCCGGCGACCCGCGATCTGGATGAAGTATGGCTGGCCGACTAACTTGGGCGACGGCCGGCCTTGGCATCGCTATCGACTGAGCCGGCGGGCGAACCGCCCGAGCCCAAACCCGGATCTCCCTGTTCCCAATGCAGTCCAAACCGAGGCACTGACCGCCCTCGTGGCCACCCGCGTCGAAGGCCTTCCGCGGGCTGGTGCGGGAACTGGTCGACTGGCGCCTCGCCGAATACCCGTCACGGTTGTCGGTCAAGCAAGACACGACCGGCTTCCTGATGAAGGCCAGCCACACCGGCGGTAAGCCAATCCTTTTCCTGCCAGATCGCAAACAAAATCCAGCGAGCGGCCGCTCGAGACGGTCACCCGCCGTGAAACGCTTGGGGGATTTTTTGAGATGGGTGTCCCGGCTCCGTGGTGCGGTCGAAAACAGGGTGTCCATCGTCGCTTCGCCCCCCATAGGGCGCGCCCGCGCTAATGATCCTGCTCAATCAATCTGCCTTAGGTAGGTTGTAATCGCTTGAATGTCCATGCGCCTTCGCTTAGAGCGGTGACGATGCCGGACGGCAAGGACAGCGGCAAAGCTATCGACCCACGTGAGCCGGCGGTGCGCAGCCTCCTACATTCCCACGGACAGCCTGCCCGCCGTTGGCGCGCTGGTTCAGCTAACCTGGTCAGATGAGCAAACTCGAACGCGGACTTTACGAACAGCTGGTTACCGGTCAACTCGAAAGGGCTCTTCGTGACCTCGATGCCCGGCTTGAACCGGAGACCTCCACCCTTCATCCCGAGGAAGCGGCGGATCGAATCTCGCTTCACTTGGGGCGGCTGTTGCGGCAGGCGATCGCGAGTCTGGAGAGCAAGCACCGCCCGGAGCAGGGTGCCTTGCTGGCCAGGAAGATCGTCGAGTTGCTTTTGGCCATGCCCGGGAAAGGGGTCGACCCCGGCGATGCCCCTGTCGCGCCGGCCAGCGTGTTGCGCTCGCTGCTGCGCCGGCTGCCGGATGGCACGCGGGAAGCCCTGCTACCACCCGTGATCCCGCTGCTCGATACGACGCTGCTGACCAACGCACCCGGGGAGCCTCGGGTCGGCGTGCAGCTTCAGTCGGAGATCGTGTCTGCGGATCGCATCGACGTGCTGATGGCCTTCGTCCGTCGCAGCGGTATTCGGCCGCTGCTTGCGGGGCTGCGTCGACATACACAAGATGGCCGGCCATTGCGCCTGCTCACGACCACCTATACCCAGTCGACCGAATTGGCCGCGCTTGAAGCCCTGCGCGACGCTGGTGCCGAGATCCGGGTGTCGTATGACACCTCAGGCACGCGACTGCACGCCAAGGCGTGGCTGTTCCATCGCGCCTCCGGATTTTCCACTGCCTTCATTGGTTCGTCGAATCTCACCCATTCGGCACAGGTGACGGGCCTGGAATGGAACGTCCGGGTTTCCGGCGCGCGCAATCCGGATGTGGTCGACAAGTTCTCGGCCGTGTTCGACAGCTACTGGGAAAGCACAGACTTCCGGCCCTTCGACGCAAAGGAATACCAGGACTTTACGCGTCTGCCCGAACGCAATGGCCCACAGATCTATTTGAGTCCGGTGGAGATCCGGCCCGAGCCATTCCAGGCGCGCCTGCTCGATCAGATCGCGCTGTCCCGCAAGCAGGGCTATCACCGGAATCTCCTGGCGGCGGCTACCGGCACTGGCAAGACTGTAATGGCGGCGCTGGATTACCAGCGCTTGCGACCGCAGCTGCCGCGCTCACGGTTGCTGTTTGTCGCCCACCGAAAAGAGATCCTGGATCAGAGCCTCGCAACCTTTCGCCATGCGCTACGGGACGCGGCCTTCGGCGAGCGCTGGGTGGACGGCGCAAGGCCAACTCGCTTCGAGCATGTATTCGCCTCGATCCAGAGCCTCAGTGCCGTCGGCTACGAGGATATGGCGCCCGATCACTTCGACGTAGTGATCATCGACGAATTCCATCACGCTGCAGCCGCCACCTACACGGCACTGCTCGGGCACATCAGGCCCATCGAGTTACTCGGGCTCACGGCCACGCCGGAACGCAGCGATGGCTTGATGATCCTCAAGTGGTTCGATCACCGTATCGCCGCCGAATTGCGGCTGTGGGATGCGATCGACCAGCACCGGCTCTGCCCCTTCGCGTACTTCGGGTTTCATGACGGCATCGACCTTCGCGCCGTACAGTGGCATCGCGGAAGCGGCTACAACGTCAACGAACTGAGCAACCTCGTCACCGGCAACCACGTCTGGGTGCGCCGTGTGCTCAAGGCGATACAGGATCAGGTCGACAATCCCGGACGCATGCGCGCGCTCGGGTTCTGTGTATCGATCGCGCACGCGCGCTTCATGGCCGCCGAGTTCACCCGGCATGGGTTGCCGTCAGTGGCCGTGTGGTCTGACTCCGATTCGCGCGAACGCGCCGACGCGCTGAGCGGGCTGGCCGATGGCACGACACGCGTGGTGTTTTCGGTGGATTTGTTCAACGAAGGCGTCGACGTGCCGCGGGTCGATACCTTGCTGCTGCTGCGGCCGACCGACAGCCCGACGCTGTTCCTGCAGCAATTGGGCCGCGGATTACGCCGCTACCCGGGCAAGAACCAGTGCACGGTCCTCGACTTCGTCGGCCACCACCGCAAGGAGTTCCGCTTCGACCGGCGTATCGGCGCACTGCTGCGCGGCAACCGCAAGGCGCTCGCCGAACAGGTTGAACAGGGCTTTCCGTTTCTTCCGGCGGGCTGCCACATGTCGCTGGACGCGGTAGCTGAGGACATCGTGCTGCGCAGCATTCGGGAAAGCTTGCCGTCGAACTGGCCACAGCGCGTCGAAGAGCTGGTGCGCTGCGCGCTGGAGCAACCCGACCTCACGCTGTTGGATTTTCTCGAAGCCAGCGGCCTTGCGCTCGATGATGTCTATACCGGGAACCGCTGCTGGTCAGACCTTCGCGAAGCCGCCAGCCTGGAAACGCATGCCCGCGGCGCGCACGAGGACGCGCTCAGGCGCGCGCTCGGCCGGATGCTGCACATTGACGATCGCGAACGGATCGACGGTTATCGAAGTCTGCTCAGGCATCCGTCGCCGCCGAGCGTGTTCGATGCAGATGAGCGGACGGCTCGGGTCATGTCGATGCTGGTCGTTTCACTCGTCGATCGAGCAATCGCGGTGGCATCGCTCCAGCAGGGCCTGGACCTGCTTTGGCAACACCCGCAGGTGCGGGCCGAACTTGTGGAACTGCTGGAGGTGCTTGCGCGTCGCGTGGATCACGTCCATCTGCCGCTGCAGTCGCATCCCGCAGTGCCATTGCAGGTACACGCGTGCTACAGCCGCCTCGAGATACTTGCCGCCTTCGCAAATGGCGGCACGTCGCGGCCACTCACATGGCGAGAAGGGGTCCGCTGGCTCCCGGATGCCCAGGTTGACCTGTTCGCATTCACGCTGGACAAGACCAGCGGGCATTTCTCCCCCACAACTCGCTACCGCGACTTCGCGATATCGCGAGACCTGATCCACTGGGAAAGCCAATCGTCGACCCGCTCGGACAGCGACACCGGAAGGCGCTATCGCAACCACGTCAGGATGGGCACCACGGTGTTGCTGTTCGCCCGCCTGCACGCCGATGACCGGGCATTCTGGTTTCTTGGACCGGCGACTTACGTCTCCCACGAGGGCGAACGCCCGATGGCGATCAAGTGGCGATTGCAGCATCCGTTGCCCGGCGACCTGTATGCACAGTTCGCGGCGGCGGTCGCCTAGACCGTGGCGAAGGACTGGCGCCCGTGCGGAGCAGGCCAAGGCCGAGTGTGTAGCCCGCATAGGTTGGGATAAGCGCATCCCAACATCGTTGTTTCCGGGAATCCCCTCGTTGGGGTTCGCTGCGCTCACCGCCAACCTATGCTGCGGGCGGCGACGTTGTTCACCCAAGTGCCAGCCCACTTGGGACCTCTGGTCGTCAGTGCGAGCGACCTGTTTTGGCCCGAAACTGCACACGGGCCATGAACCCCCATGGTGCCGGGCGTAGCCCGATGTGCCGCGTAGCGGCTCACCGGGGCTCTTTGTGTCACTGCCCGGAGAGCGCTGCGCGCACTTCGGGCTACGCCAAGCCGGCTCATGTTCGCCTACTGAAATTCAATGACTTGTGGGTTCATGGAGGGCGCAGCGAAGCGATCCGGAAGCGCAGCTTGAGAAGCACTGGATTGCTTCGTCACTACGTTTCTCGCAATGACACATCAACAACTTACGAAAATTCGGATTCCGGACGGATTCCGGACACCCACGCGGATTCCGGACACCCACGAGTGAGAATTTCTTGCGGCTTTTTGCGCATTTCGCCGACTGAGACCGGGCGCTCAGTTCGGGATCATCGACGCCATGACTTACGCCCGCTCGCCAATGATTCCTCGCGGCTCTCCCTGAGTCTTTCACTGCACAACCCCGATGGCGGCCCAGAACGCTTATCTGGAAGCCATCAATCCGGCGACGAGGCCGCCACGTCGCCGAGAACTCAAGACGGCACTGATGCGCTATTGCGAGCGGGATACGTTGGGGCTGGTGAGGATTGTGCAGGCGCTGGCGAAGCGTTGATGGCGAGACTCAACTGAACAAAATCGCACTGGGCGAGCTAAAATGCCGGTCAGTGTCTACGTCAAAACAGGTGTCCGCCATGAACTACCTGGATCGCATTCAGATCGATGCAAGCGTTTGCGGTGGCAGGCCGGTCATCCGCGGAACCCGTGTCCCAGTTGCGATTGTCGTAGGCAGTCTTGCGGCAGGGATGAGTTTCGACGACGTCGCACGCGAGTACGACCTCAGCGATGAGGACATCCGCGCGGCCCTGGGCTACGCCAGCGCCCGCGTTGGCGAGGAATCACTGCATCCGTTGCCTGCGCGCGCGGCGTGAGGTTCTTGCTCGACGCCAACATGCCGCGTTCAGCGTTGGTGGCACTTCGCGCGTTCGGCCATACCGCCGACCATGTGCGTGATATCGGCTTGGGCGACGCAACGGACGATCAAATAGCCGCAAGCGCTGCCGATGCGGCGGCAACTCTGGTCTCGCGGGATCTAGATTTTGCCGATGTTCGACGTTTCCCACCGCAGGACACGCAAGGCATCCTGGTGTTGCGCTTGCCTGACGATACGCGCGCCGACGAAATAGCCGCAGTGATGACCCGCTTTCTGAGTACGACGATGGTGGCGCATCTGCCCGGTCATCTGGTCATTCTGGAGCGAGACCGCGTGCGCTTCCGACCGGCGCTGCCGGTCGATTGAGCCTCGCGGCGGGCCTCGACGATAGCCGGCGAGAGCAAGCGACGACTCATGCCGTGCTCGTGCACAGTCCCCAAGAAGGCCCGGTCAAGCCGCGCACACATCGGGCTTTCTATTTGGCACTGGCTCGGGCGACGGTGGGGGCGAGTGTGGTGTTGCGCAAGCCGCCGCAGGGTGGATGATCAGGAGAGCCTCAGCACTCACCCGGAGTGCTGGAGTCGCGAAGCCGCGCTCCGAGTTGCGATCGTCGATTGCCGACCCATTTCGGCCGTTCGGCTTGCCCCTGGCGCCGGACCAAATACAGCATCCAGCTCAGCCGCCCAGCTCTGACATCGTGCCGGTCTCGGGCTTGCTTCGGACGCTGCCACTGACCGAGGTTGATGAAGTGAACCCGACCAGTGCTTGCAAGGCAGAGTCCCGCTAGGCTGCATTTCTCACACCTGTTGCGGAAGATCGCGCAGGGCTTTGTGACTAGCGCAAGGCGCGACGACGAGGAATGGTGATTCCATTGCGAGGAGGAGCAACGCAGCGATAGTCGCAAAGAACCAGCGAGGTCCGCAAAGCGGGCAGATGCAGCCGTACACTCTGCGTGCTGTGTGGCCACCGATTCGCCTTGCGCAACAACGGAATCGCGGCATTTGCACGCGCAGGTGTGAGAAATACGGGCTAGGCTACACCGAGTCGGGCCCGCAGCTTTTCCGACGCGGTTTGGCCGAGCAGCGTCTGATCGGTCGCGTCGAGTTCGGTGGACGCGCCGCGCTCGACGAGCAAACGCAGGATTTCCGGATTCGCCGCGATCGTCAGTGCGCGCCACCCGGCCGCGTCCGCTTGATCGACGGCGAATCCCGCGTCCAGCAAACATCGCACCGTCTCCACCGCCCCGACGACGCCGCCCGCCGCGCTTGCGCGATGCAAGGCGTTTCGGCCGTCCGGACCCGGAGCGGAGACATCGGCCCCTTCAGCAATGAGTAGCGACACGAGAAGGAAAGTGTGCTCGCTTGCCGCGCGCATCAGCGGCGTGTCGTGAGGCCGGCGAATCAGCTCTTCCATGAGCGGACTGATCGACGCATAGCGCTCCGCGAGTTGTCGCTCGTCGTCCCAGAGGAGTTGGCCATCCTGGCCCTTGGGAAGACCGAGGCCTGAGTGAAGTGCGATGGCCGCGTCGCCCGCGCGAGCGTTCAAATTTGCGCCTGCGGCCCGCAACGCGCGCAACGCGCGTTGCTGGAACGCATCGATTTCCGGCGACGAACGGAATTGGATGCCTCCGAGACCGAACAGGGCCGCGTCGACGGCGCACGCACATGCTGAGCCCGCTACCTTGAGAAGGAACGGCACGGCCCCTCCATGGATCTGCGCGGCGTAGACCAGTGCAGCGGGCTCGTCTCCCGGACGAACATCCATCACCTCGGCCTGGGTTTGCATGCCGTCGTCGTTCGAACCGGGAAAGTACACCGGCAAACCGCAGGTCTTCAGCGCGCGCAGAGCGTCCCACTTGCCCCGAACAACACAGTAGTCCGAGAGATCGCGCGCCAGTTCCACCCACTCTCCGAGGGGAAGCGGGCCGCGATGGGCAACCGACGAATGGTGACCAGGCAACGTGGTCGGATTCAGCGTGAGCTGAATGTCGAGCGTCTGACCGTCGTCAACAAGCGTTCGCAGATACGGTGCCAGCCGGTCGGGGCCATGATGCTGCGCGTCGGCCATCCACATCTCGGCCATGACGCCCCTTCCATGCCAGCCAGGCTTCAGCCGTTCCATCGGCGTCTCGCCGGTGAGATCGGCGAAACGTGGGTCCGCGCCATGAGCGAGAAGGGCGCTGATGGCTGAAGTCTGGTTGGAGGAGATCGCGTGAACGAGCGGGGTGTGACCGTTCTCATCAGTCGCGTCGACGTCGGCCCCACCGTCAACAAGCGCGTCGATCATTCTCGCGTGACTCACGCTGGCGGCGTAGTGCAGGGGCGCGCCCGAGGAATCCTTCAGGTTTGGATCGCCGCCTGCATCCAGCAGACGGCGCATGATGTCGACATCACGGCTCGCCGCGAAGTGCATGGGCGTGCTGCCATTCGTGAAGCGCTCGCTGACATCGGCGCCCGCCCGAAGCAAGGCATCGACGTGGGGCAGCTTGCGCTTTTCGATCGCGAGGGCCAGCAGAGAGCACCCGGAATTGAGTCCGAGATCCACGGAGGCGACAAGACCGTGCTGAGCGAGCAGTGCCGTCAAGCGGGTGGCGTCTGAATCTTGCAGCGTCTCGCGCATCCGCGCGCCGATGAATGCCCGGCTCGTTTCCAAGTCATCGGCGGCAACGTCAGCGGGCGCCAGAGTTCTGGCGAGTTCCGCGTGACCGACAGCCAGTGCAATGTCCGCGGCGGTTCGTCCCTTCGCGTCGCGCGCAGAGCGATCGGCTCCCGTGCTCGAGCAGGGCCTCGACGGCAAGGGTGTTCTTGACCATCGCTGCTCGCATCAGCGGCGTGTTGCCGTTGGCATCCACGAGATCGGGCGACAGACCCTCTGCGAGCAGTCGGCGAAGCATCCGCGTCGACGGCACATCAATGGCCACCCGCACGGCTTCCGAGATCAGGGGAGGCGGCAAGGGCCGGCTCGGCGGTCGCGATGGTGCTGGGGGTGAGGCCGGCCATGCGCAGCAGAGCGGAGAGCGCTCCGGGTGCGGGAACGGTCTCCCCGTGGTACAGACGGCCAATACGCGCCATCACTTCATCCGGCGCGACAGCCGTCCATTCCAATCGCAGGTCCCGGAACCTGAGCGATGTGTAGACGGGGTGGTCATGGTCGGCCCCGAAGATGTCGAGGTGGAAGCGGCTCCAAGCTGGGTGAACTCTGCGGGCCGCGATTCGATGCGGGTCCAGCCATCGACCGTGTCCGGCATGGACGACAGGCCGAGGGGTCGAAAAAAGCACAGCAGGCAAGCGCGGCGCACGATCGACAAACCAGATATCCGGTGCTTCGCCTTGCGAGCCGTGGTTGTATCCGACTTCGCCCAGTTGAACCTGATGACCGGTCATCCGCAGCACCATCAGCAGATAGGCCAGCGTCTCCTTGGTCTTGGCGCCCGCCTGAGCCAGCGCCTGAATGATTTCGAGGCGTGGCACCGTTGCCGCCTCCGCCAGGATTTCGCGGGACTGACCCTTCACTTCCACCGATGCGCCCGCGGCCAGCAAGGCCTTGACCGCGCGCGTCGATCCAGCGGCGGCGGCGAGAGCGAGGGCGGTTCGGTGATCGTCACTGAGCCCGTCGATCTCCGCGCCGTGCGTCAGGAGCCAGGCGATCGCATTCGCATCGTCAACAACGGCGGCAAGATGGAGCGGCGTCCAGCCGAGCCCGTCCATGGCATGAGCCCCGCGCGCCACGTCCGCGGGGGCGACCGCAGACAAGCGCCCTTCGCGCACGCCGGTGTGGAGCAGGGTTTCCGCCCAAACCGAGGCCAGATCGCGAACCGGTGATTCTTCGGACATGCGGCGCTCCTGTCGTGATCAGAAACCGGGCTTAGAGTGCACTTTCAACCGACCGCTTGTGGCCGACGTCTGCCGGTCAACTTTCCGCCGTTGCCGGTCAGTTTCGCTGGCGAGAGTGGTCAATTCTTGTGGCCAGACCGGCCAGATGGCTAGCGGTTTGCAGCACCCGAGCTACGTCCTGCCGGATCGTGCCTATCGGTACAGTTGCGCGTCCCATCGGATAAGCATGAGCATGGCCGGCAAGTTCGTAGTGAAAGCCGCGAGCAACGGCGACATCTACTTCCGACTGCAGGCGGGCAACGGCGGCAGAAGCGACCCGTAAGTCTCCAAGGTACCAGGAGCGCCGCCCGCGCTGGAACCGCAGCGTCTTCGACCCGGCCCTCGCCGCAGTCTGACCCCAACCTGCCAACCACGTCTGCCGTCCAACTTGCCCTTTTGAACCAAGCGTAAGTACTTGATCTGCCTCATGTTGGAAAAGCCGTCGATTGGTTCTTGGCTCTCTGGGGTCCAGGGGGACAGAGAGTGGGGGTGGGGTAGAGAGCACATTTAGGGCTTTTGGGCCCTCGACGGCAAGAAGCGAGGTCCACGCGCTGACCCCCAGGAACCCGCAGCCGTGCGCACTCGTCGCGCTTTCGGGCTGGCAAGGAGAGTCGGTTGGAACCGAGGAATGGTGGGGCAGAGCACCCCACGGCGCAAACAGTGAGGGCTGGGTCGGGGAGAACGGATGCGGGCGTTATCCGACGATCATCGAAAAGCACTTGCAGAAAGCTTTTGCATGTGTGCATCCCTACCCGTCGACTCGCGTCGCGGCAAATGACGACCACTGCTGATGTTTGGCGGCTTTGGACCGCAGGAACTCATCAAGATCCAGATTTCCGCACTTGAAGCCGGTCCGATCGTGGGCAGACTTGTCGAGCGCGCAGACGATCAGCGCCACTGGATGCCAGCGGCTTCGTAGTCGCGCATGGCCAGGATCAAAGCAGCGGTCGGCTGCGGCGGATTTGCAAGCGCGTCGAGCACGTCCCGGTATGCCTTCGACGTGACCGCCAACTGCTCGGCATCAGCAATCACGTTGCGCGCGCGCTCGAGAACTGGCGCCAGGACAAACTGGCTCAGCGTCACCCCTTCCAACTGCGCAGCACGAGCCAGCATCCGCTTGTCGTCGGGATGCAGTCGGATGTCCAGGCGATCGGTCGCTGCGTTCATCGGGATACTCGGAGTGTCATCCGCACATGGTACGGGGAACGGACACCTGCAACACCAGTTGTGGCTGGACACGGCCGAGGTAGGTTGGTGAAGGTGGCGTGCCGCCTTCCAGGCACAAGTGCATGAGTGGATCGCGCAACAGGGACGTCCCGACCCTGACCTCATCAATGGCGATCCCATCATCACTGGCTTGTCGCCGTTCAATCCCGAAGCCGCCGGACCACCTTGCCCCTGATGACACTGGGCAGTTCGATGTATATCCTTTTCGTATCTACATCGGGATCTCGTCATGACCACTGCCAAGGTGTTCCAGTCGGGCAACAGCCAAGCGGTGCGGCTGCCCAAAGAGTTCCGCTTCAACACGGGTGAGGTCGAGATTTATCGTCGCGGCAACGAAGTGGTGCTCCGCGAGAAGGCGCAGAGCCTTAGCCGGCTGCTCGAAGACCTGCCGCCTTGGCCGGATGATTTTGTCGAGCCTTCCGACGCGCCGCCGCAGGAACGTGAGGTGCCGTGATGGGGATGCGCTATCTGCTCGACACAAATATCTGTGTGTATGCCGTTTCCGGACGTCACCCGCTAGTCACGCGCAAGCTAGACCGCCAAGGCACCGGCAAGGTCGCCCTCTCGGTCATCGTGCTGGGTGAGTTGATGTTTGGCATCAGCAAGAGCCAAAGGCGCGCGGACGCGTTGTTGCGCCTGGACGCGCTGCAGCAGATCGCCGAGGTGAAGGAACTGCCGGTTGACGCAGCCGCGCACTATGGCGAGATCCGTGCACAACTTGAACGTGCCGGCACGCCAATTGGCAACAACGATCTGTGGATCGCCGCGCATGCGCGCGCTGCGGGCCTGATCCTGGTGACCAACAACGAGCGCGAGTTCGCCCGCGTTCCCGAGCTGAAACTTGAGAACTGGGCGGCATGACCACGTCGGTTGCTCAGGCCTGACCGCAATGAACTGATGACGATGGTCGCGGACCCCGTGCTACGTCTGGCAAAACGGACGCATCGAAAACATCGCTGCGGCCATCGGCACCGAACCCAACTTCGTGTCGAAATCCACCGAGGTTTCTTAGGCCGGACAGGTTTCTTGTTGCCCAAGAGCGGGTCGAAGGATTCACACCGGACACGACTGACGAGACTGTCGCGGATACGCTGAGCCAATCCAGCGAGTTCAGGCGCAACTTGCATTTTTGCCACATACGGCAAACAATGCCCATCAAGTCCACAATCTTGCCGTATATAGCAAATGCAGACCCTCCAGGAATTGGGCGCTTCCGTCGCGGAAAGGCGCCGTGCACTCGGCCTGCAGCAAGGTGAAGTGGCGGCGCGTACGGGCCTGAGCCAAGCGTCGCTGTCGCGCTTCGAGCGCGGCAAAGTCGCCGAATTCGGATCCCGAAAGCTGTTGTCCGTGCTCGCGGTGCTCGGCATGGAATTGAGCTTGGCCGAAATCGGCGCAGCGGGCTCCCTCGATGAACTGCGGCGCGAACGGAGTGGAGCGTGAGTTTGTCGGTCTATGTGCAGGGACGCGAAGTCGCCAAACTACAGGCCATCGGCGACTTCAAGAGCTCGTTGATCTACCACGAGGCCACCGCCCTCGACGACTTCGTGTCGCTGACCATGCGCGTACGTCGCGACCCTTATCTTTGGGACGACGTTCTCCACCCGATCTTCCAGATGAATCTGCCGGAAGGCTATCTGCTGCAGGTGTTGCAGGAGCAGTTCGGCCCACACATTGGGGCCAGTCCGATCGCGCTGCTGTCGGTCATCGGGCGCAACATGATCGGGCGCGTCCAGGTTGCACCGCCTGGCGCGAACATCGACCAACCATCACAGCCGGTCGACGTCGCGGCGCTGCTGCAGGGCGACAATTCCGAAGAGGCCTTTGCCGAGTTGGTTCGCCAGCACGCCACCAGTGGCGTATCCGGTGTGGTGCCCAAATTTCTCGATAGCAGTGCTCAGGCGATCAGCGCACCTCGCTTCAAGAAGTCCACGCTGTTTACCCACCGGCACATCATCAAAGGCTCATCGCGGCTGTTGCCCTTCGTGTCGCTCAATGAGCATCTGTGCATGCAGGTGGTGCGTCGGGTGATGCCGGCCGCGGTCACCGAGGTGTCGCAGGATGGCCAGGCGCTGGTCGTTCACCGCTTCGATGTCGATGGAGAGGGCGCCCGCCATTGGGGCCTGGAAGATTTCTGCGCGCTGCTCGGAATGCGCCCGTCGGCGAAGTACGAGACGACGTGGGAACGCATCGCCAAAGCCGTGCGCGATCATGTGCCGATCCGTCAGCGGCCTCAGACTTTGCGCCAGATGGCGACGCTGTTGCTGTTGACCTACGCACTGCGCAATGCCGACTGCCACGCCAAGAATCTGGCGCTGCGCTACACCAATCAAACCGACGTGCACCTCGCACCGGCGTTTGACGTGCTCACCACGGCAGCTTACCCGACCTATCAGAACAACCCGCCCGGCATCTCATTCATGGGCAAGAAGACGTGGGACCCGGGCAAGCACCTGGGCACCTTCATCACCGCCACTTTTGGCGTGCCTCTGCGTGATCAAATCAACCTGATCCGTCAGATCGCCGATGCGATGTCCGACATCGCCCCCCAGGTTCGCGATGCAATGAGCACGCATGCAGGCTTTCACGACATCGGCAAGCGAATGCTGCTTGCCTGGCGCCAGGGCATCGACGGTCTTCACGACCGGCGCGTCTATTCCTTGCCTGCTCCAGACCTGAGCACCGCCTTCGACAACATCTCCGATCCGTCGCCGGTCAAGGCGGAACGAGTGGTCGTTGGTCGCTCCGACTTGCTGGGACGGCGAAAGTAGTGCGGCGACTATCCCTGGCAGGTCACCTTTCTGCCCATTCGGATCATGATCGCGCTCTCGCGCAGGCCACAGGAGACAACCCTTGGAGATGATCGTCCTTTGCGGCATCCAGGCCTCCGGCAAGAGCAGTTTTGCTCGGGAACGATGGTACGAGTCGCACGTTCGCATAAACCTCGACATGCTGCGGACGCGCAAACGCGAGGACATTGTCTTGTATGCGTGCCTTGCCGCGAAAGCGCCCATCGTGGTCGACAACACCAACCCCACCCGTGGCCAGCGGCTGAGGTACTTGTCGCTTGCGCGCGCCGCAGGGTACGAGTCGGTTGCGCTTTACTACTTCCAGTCAACCGTCGACGATGCCGTGGCGCGAAACGCAAGCCGCGCCGAACACACGCGTGTACCGGAGATTGCGATCCGCGGCACGTCGGGAAAGCTGGAAATCCCGTCATTGGGTGAAGGCTGGGATCGACTGGTCACCGTATCGATCGCCGCCATCGGCGGATTTGAGACCAAGGAAGAACCATGAAGTTTGATGACCTCGACAAGCGAATGCGCGTCTACGAGACCACCAACGATCTGTGCGTGTTGCGCGGATTGCACATGGTTGCGCGCATCGACGGGCGCGGATTCACCCGCCTGACGCGAGAGTTGCAGCCGTTCGAGGCGCCCTACGACGAGCGCTTCCGTGACTACATGGTGGCAACGACCACACACGTCATGGATTGTGGATTTCGCGCGTTGTTCGGGTACACCCAGAGCGACGAGATTTCGATTCTGCTGAGTCGTGACGACGATACCTTCGGACGCAAGCTGCGCAAGCTCAACTCCATCCTGGCGGGCGAGGCCAGCGCGATGTTCACCTCGCAACTGGGCGCGCCGGCGGCATTCGACTGCCGCATCTCGCAATTGCCGGCCGAGCGCGATGTGCTTGACTATTTCCGCTGGCGCCAGGAAGACGCCGCGCGCAATGCCCTCAACAGTCACTGCTATTGGCTCCTGCGCAAATCCGGCGAATCCGCCACCGCCGCGACCCAACGCCTGCGCGGACTGACCACCGCAGCGAAAAATGAGTTTCTGTTTCAGGCCGGCGTCAATTTCAATGACCTGCCGAGTTGGCAGAAACGCGGCGTGGGTGTCAGTTGGGAAGTGGTCGAGGTTGAGGGACGTAACCCGCTCACCGGCGAGGTGACCACGGCCACCAGACGCCGGCTCAGACCGAACTTGGAATTACCGATGAAGGAGCAATTTGAGGAGTTCGTCGCACGGTCGATGATCGCAGACGCAGGGCAACCCGCCTCAATCCCTTTGGTACCCGTGGCAACCATTTAAGACGCACGTCCTCATCCATTTGCCCTGCAGCCATGTCGCTGGCCTCCTGCAAGGGCCCTGGCACGAAAGCGAAACAGCGCCTTCATATGCGCACCAAGGCAAACGGAGGAGTCAAAATGGAAGTAGTGCACATCAGCCAGGCGCAACTCGCTGCACGTTGGCAGGTCGCCGAGGCTTCACTCGAACGCTGGCGCTCCAACGGAATTGGGCCCAAGTTCCTCAAACTACCGGGGAAAGTGCGCTACCGCCTCGATGACGTCGAGTCCTTCGAAGAAGCCTGCCTCAAGAACGCAACGAGGGCGCTGACCAGTCAGGCAGGTTGACGCCATGGTCGCGCCTTCATCGACGACGTTTGAACTCGTCAATACGGAATCGGCGGCGGTTCGTGCGCTGCCAGGAAGCTCACCAGTTCGGATCCACCCATTCCTGGTTGGCCCAAGCATCCAGGGCCTCCGGCGCCAGGGCGTCAAGCTGCTGTCCTTGTGCCAATCGCGCGAGACACAGCGATGGGTACTTCGGATCGAAGCTCTCCAGCAGTTCGGCGAAGTGTCGTGTCGCTTGCGTTCGGCGTTGGTCCCACGGCCCCGCGACTGTCGAATTTTGCCAGCGCCCAAGGGCTGGCTGGGTCGATGCGCTGCCACAGTTGCGAGATCTGGGCTACGTGGGCGCCGAAATCCTCGGCGACAGGAGACGCCAGCGGCTTGCTTTGTCTCAGACCCAAGCAATTTTTGACGTTTCGAGATCTGGGGCTTTCGAGACTACTCTTCCGTTGACGTATCGCGGGCTGTCGGCACAGGCGATAGTTTGAGGACCAGGTCAATCAAGCCTTCAACCATCGATCTGCCCGAGAGCCCATCGAGCCAGCGCTGAGGAACCGCAACCAGTCCGTCCCGAATCCCCGCCAATCCGCCCGCAATGGCCGAAGTGGTATCAGTGTCGTCACCAAGCTGAATGGCGGCCCGAACGACAGCTTCATACGGCCGCCCCCGCAGCGCCCAGCGCGCTGACCACAGGCTATCGAGCACGTAACCGGAGCCATGGGGAAGGTAGCCGGGATCAGGAATGAGTACGAGCTGACGCTCGGCAGCCAGGTCGGTGCGGAAGCTCGAATAGTCGCTTGCGCCGTCGGCGCCCGATGCGAATCGCGTGAGGATCTCGGCGGCGCGGTCCCAGGCTTCGTCTTCGTGCAACTTCTGCCGCAGGCCGTCGGCCCATAGCACCAGCTGCGCACAGCAGAGTTGCGATCGCGGGTGCGCGTGCGTGGGCAGGCTCTGACGCATGGCTTTGTCGATGAGGTCGAAATCGGTGCTTCGATTCGGGTCGTGCAGCAGTGCGATCGGCAGCACGCGCATCAGTGAGCCGTTGCCGTTCACGCGCTCGCTATGACCGCCGGATAAGTGCGGTGGGTTGCCGGCTTTGATGCGCGCAAGGGCGTGGTAGGTCTGGATGCCGACGTCAAACACGCGGCCGCCTGCTTGCAGATGAGCATGATCGTGCCAGCGCACAAGGCGATCGGCGAAATCGACGAGATCAAGCCGTGGATGCTCGATCAGTGACTCGAACAGGCACAGCGCTTGCGAACCATCGTCTGACCAAGTGCCGGGCGCTACGCCCGGATGGCTCCGGCGGAATCCCGCGGGGGGCTCGAATTCGATCTGATCTGGCGGCGGAATGCTCGATGAGTCGCGGAACTCGTAGGGCACGCCAAGGGCGTCACCGATCAGTAGGCCATAGAGGCCGGCGGCGATGAAACTGCGGTCTCTTCCCGTCGTTGCGTTCATGTACTTCCTTCGGTTGGCATCAACGGTCGGTTACCGATTGCTGTTGTCGAGCGTTCCGCACCGAATCAGTGATATCCGCGCGCCGCAAGATCCGCCTTGATCTCACCATCGCGCTTCTGTTTGCCGGTGTAGAACGCCAGGGATCGGAGTTGCGGCGGCAGTCGGCCATCGATGAACGTGGCGTATTCGAGTCCGCTTCGATGGATGCGCAGAGTGGACAAGCGCGGCAGATCGGCCAGTCCCTGGATTCGTGCCAGCGTCTTGCAGTTGATCACGACGATCTCCGCGAGCTTCGGATTCGCTCCCAGCTCGATTTGCGCAAGCCGGATCTGGTCCTCGATCTGCACGCTCTGAAGTTCGGCGAAACGTCCGAGATCACCGAGGTCGGCTAGTCCCTGAACCCGAAGGACCTCGAGCCTTTGCAGCCGCGGCGCGGTCAATTCGGCGATCGAGGCGCGTCCGCCAAACCCCAGGTGCAGCGTTGTCAGGTTCGGCACGGCGCTGACGAAATCCAGCTCCTCGCTTTTCCGGAACGCCACGAGCCCGAGTGCCTGCAGCGACGGAAGCTGGCAGATAGACGCGATGTTTCGGGTGTGTCCAACGGTGTCCAAGCGCTGCAGCCGACCGCACGCGGCCAATGCGGCAAGATCGATTCGGCAGTTCTTCGTTTCGCCCAGCATCAACGCTTCGAGCGAGCCAAGGTTGATGGTCTTCAGGATGTCCGCGTTGTCGAGCTCAAACACGCCGAGGCGCAGTTCCTTGAGGTTGTGCAGTTGGGATAGTGCGTCGAGGTTGCTTGCTTTGGTGAGGCAATCCATGGTGACGCACTGCGCATCCGGCAGGTGCTGCAGAGCCGACGCATCGAAATCCCCGTTGTAATGACCGTAAAAGCGGATCGTGAGGTCGCGCCCGTGCTGTCTGGCCAGTTCATTCAACGTATCCAGTTGCTGCGCGGTGTAACCGGTGCGTGCGAACTGGACGATCACGCGCGTACCGGCCGCGATGTGCCGCGCAATTTCCTGCGCGTCGATCTCCGCCGGGCTGTCGATTCGATGGGTTCTCATGATGTTTGGCCGTCGCGATCAGTTTGATTTGAAGGGGCGCCTTCCCGGTGTGCTGGGCACAGCACCAGCAATCCATTGCGTTGTGACCGAACCAATTCTCCTGGCGCCGCGCAGACCTCACACATGTGAAATGACAGGTCCGCTGCGAGTTGGGTCAGAGCGCGATCGACATCTGTTGCGTTGTGCCAGCAAATGCGAAGTCCCCCAGTTTGACTTTCACCAGCCGCGATACAGGCGGCTTCCGAGCGGTTTTTCGCCCGCCTATCGCCGCAATTTGACACCAAACTGCCAACTACGTCTGCCGTCCAACTCGCCCTTTTGAACCAAGCGTAAGTGACTGATCTAGCTCATGTTGCAAAAACCGTCGATTGGTTCTTGGCTCTCTGGGGTCCAGGGGGACAGAGAGTGGGGGTGGGGTAGAGAGCACATTTAGGGCTTTTGGGCCCTCGACGGCAAGAAGCGAGGTCCACGCGCTGACCCGCAGGAACCCGCAGCCGTGCGCACTCGTCGCGCTTTCGGGCTGGCAAGGAGAGTCGGTTGGAACCGAGGAATGGTGGGCCCGCACGGATTCGAACCGTGAACCAAGGGATTATGAGTCCCCTGCTCTAACCGTTGAGCTACAGGCCCTTTTTCATTTCATCGCAACCGGCAATTTCCTGCTTGATGAAGCCAGCAAGGGGAACAGCTTTGATCTCACCGGCCCCGCAGCATAGCTGCGCGGCGTTCTGCCCTGCACGAGACATGCTCGTGCTCGCTTGGCGGCGATCGGGGGGTGGATTCTGCCGCAAAGTGGGTGGTTTCGGGAAACCCTCGTAGGAGCGACCTGGTGTCGCGACCCGTTGGTCGGCGCTTGCAGGCTCTGGTACAACGGCGCAAACCGCCAGCAAGAGCTTCAACGCGGAGAACCGCGGAGAACGCAGAGAGAATCCGGATTTGACCGATCCCGCTTTTCTCCGCGTTCTCTCTGCTTTTCCTTCGCGTTCTCTGCGTCCTGCTTCTGGCCGCGCACCGCGTCGGTTCCCGGTTTTCGCCGGGGCATGCGGAATGGCGGTCGCGACGCGAGGTCGCCTACGTTCGCGGACGGAGTCCGCTCCCACAGGTGGGGTGTGGAGGTCCAGTCAGTGCAGTGTCGCGCCCGGCGGCGGGCTGGTTTCGGGCGGGTGTTCTTGCCAGTACTGGCGGATATCGAGCAGTACGCTGGCCAGTTGGGCGACGACCAGATCGCGCTCGCGTTCGGACAGGGGGGCCATTTCCGGGTTGCGGATCTCGGCGAATACGCCGTCGTCCACGCCCAGGGCCACGATGGGGGCGAGCAGGTCGAGGAGGCTGCGATCTTCCTGCATGCGCAGCTCCCAGATTTCGGCGTTCAGATCCACGCCCAGACTGAATCCTTCGCACCAACCGCCAGCATCGACAGCGCGCTCGCCGGCATCGGTGTCGTGTTCGGCGAATACCGGGTCGTAGCTGTGCAGCTCCAGACCGTGCTCAATGGCATTCATCAGTCGCAGCAGCAGGTCGAGCAGGCGCTGCAATCGCGGCGAGGGCGCGCCCAGGGGCTCGCCGCCGAGGATCACCGGCAGCCATTCCTCGGGTCCGATCGGCTGTGGGCCGACGACCAGGGCGGTCAGCAAAGCCTGGGCGCCATCCAGGCGCAGTCCATCGTCGGCACCCAGCGATTCCAGCAGGCGATCAATTTCCTCGAAGTCCTGTTCGTCCAGCAGCAGCGCGGGTTCAGCCGGCTTCACGGCTGCAGTTCCACCCATACCGGTGCGTGGTCGGAGGGCCGCTCCCAGCTGCGCGGCTCGCGATCGATGCCGGCAGCGTGCGCACGTTCGCGCAGCGCATCGGAGACCAGCACGAGATCGATGCGCAGGCCGAGGTTACGGCGGAATCCGGCCTGGCGGTAATCCCACCAGGAGAACTGGCCGCCCTCCTCGTTGAACAAACGGTAGCTGTCGCTCAATCCCAGCTTCTGCAACTCGCCCAGTGCGGCACGCTCGGCGCTGGAACAGAGAATCTTCTCGTGCCAGGCAACGGGATCGTGGACATCGCGATCGTCCGGGGCGATGTTGAAGTCGCCGAGCACCACCAGCTGCGGATGGCGCTTGATCTCATCGGCCAGCCAGTCGCGCAGGGCGGCCAGCCAGGCCAGCTTGTAGGCGTATTTCTCGCTGCCCACTTCCTGGCCGTTGACCACGTAGAGGTCGATCACGCGGATATCGCCGACGGTGGCCGCCAGCACCCGTCGCTGCGGGTCATCGAATCCGGGAATGTCGTAGATCGGATCTGCAGCCTTGGTGCGGGTGAGCAGGGCCACGCCGTTGTAGGTCTTCTGGCCGCTTACGAGCGCGCGGTAACCGGCGCCTTCGATGGCCTCGTGCGGGAAATCATCGTCGACCATTTTGATTTCCTGCAGGGCCACGACGTCCGGCTGGGCGCTGTCCAGCCAGTCCATCAGGTGCGGCAGACGCACTTTCAGCGAATTGACGTTCCACGAGGCGATCTTCATGCCTTGATCATAGCCAATGCACGCCGATGGGGAAGGGCCGCGTCGGCCTCGATCAAAGCCTCCACGCCGGCGGGCCTATACTGTGGGTCTGTTCGCCTGAGGCTACGACTATGGACGGCACCACGCCCGATCTGCTGACTCCGATGCTGCAGCGCCAACGACTGGCCCACGCGCGGCGCACGCCGGATTACGCCCAGCGCATCGACGACCTCAAGCGTCTGCGCGCGGCGGTCAAGAAGCATGCGGAAGACATCGTCACGGCGATTGCCGCGGATTTTGGCCGGCGTTCGCGCCACGAGACCCTGATCTCGGACGTGATGACGGTGCTGCACGATATTGATTACACCACCCGCCGGCTGAAACGCTGGATGAAACCGAGCCGGGTGGCCACCGATCCGCAGTTCTGGCCGGCGCGTTCGCGGGTGCGCTACCAGCCGGTCGGGGTGGTCGGCATCATTGCGCCGTGGAATTACCCGGTGAATCTGGCGCTGATGCCGCTGGTGGCGGCCTTGGCTGCCGGCAATCACGCCATGATCAAGCCATCCGAGCTGACGCCGCAGACTTCTGATCTGCTGAAGTCGATGCTGGGCGAGATCTTCCCGGAGGATCGCGTAGCGGTGGTTCTGGGTGGGCCGGAAGTCGCGGCCGAGTTCTCGGCCCTGCCCTTCGACCATCTGTTCTTCACCGGATCGACCACGGTCGGTCGGATCGTCATGCAGGCGGCAGCACGCAATCTGACGCCGGTGACGCTGGAACTGGGCGGCAAGTCACCGGCCATCGTCGCCCACGATTATCCGATCGACACCGCTGCGGCGCGGCTGGCCTCGGGCAAGTTCCTGAATGCCGGTCAGACCTGCATCGCGCCCGACTATGTGCTGTGCCATGCGTCCAAGGTGGACGAACTGGTGGCGGCGCTGGAGCGCGAAGTGCGTGCGCGCTATCCCTCGCTGAGTCAGACGCCCGATTACACCAGCGTGGCCAACGATCGGCACTACGCCCGACTGGGAGCGCTGGTGGCCGAGGCCGAAGCCGGCGGCGCCCGGGTGATTGCGATCAATCCGGGGGGCGAGACGCTGGATCCGGCAAGGCGCATTTTCCCGCCCACACTGATTCTGGGCGCGCCGGCCGACAGCCGGGTGATGCGCGAGGAGATCTTCGGGCCGGTCCTGCCGATCCTGCCCTATGAGCATCTGGACGAAGCGATTGCCTACGTCAATGCGCACGATCGGCCGCTGGCGCTGTACCACTTCGATCTGGACAGCGCCCGCGTGGAGCAGGTGCTGGATCGAACGATTGCCGGCGGCGTCAGCATCAACGACTGCGTGCTGCACATCGCCCAGCCCGCGCTACCCTTCGGCGGCATCGGTCCTTCGGGTATGGGCCACTACCACGGCCACCATGGCTTCCTGACCTTCTCCAAGCAGAAGCCGGTGTTCTATCAGGCGCGCTGGTCTTCGTTCTCGCTGCTGAAGCCGCCGTACAAGAAATTGGCGGACACGGTGATCGGGTTCCTGACGCGGTAGGGATCGTCTGAACCTGTCTTGACCGTCATTCCCGCGCAAGCGGGAAGCCAGTGCTTTCAGGTGCTTGTACATGCCTGGATTCCCGCTTGCGCGGGAATGACGACCTGTTCAGAGGATCCCCGGCAGATCCTGCCGAGCAAGCTCGGCACTACAACAGCCTCGTACACCGTGGCCTTGGTAGAGCGGAGCTTGCTCCGCTGCCTCTGCTGAGCTTGGGGTATCGCTTCTGGTGTGCCCAGATTTGTCTGGACGCTTTGGGGCGGAGTGAAGCGTCCAGACAAGTCTGGACCTACAGGAGCCGCACAGTGTGGACCTGCAAGAGCCGCGCATCCTGCCGAGCAAGCTCGAGCAAGCTCGGCACTGCCAAGGCCTCGTACACCGTGGCGCTCGGCAGAACGGAACGTGCTAGGTAATCTTCCTCAAGGGCAGCGCGCCATCTGTGGTGCGCCGCCTCGCAGGTCATCTGCGGCGCGCGAGACTCAGGCCCGCCAGCGACAGCATCAACGCGATGAGCAGGAGTAGTGCCCGCGGGTCGTTCACCGGCACCGGATTCGGCTGATCGTCGCCGAGTATCGTGCCGATACCCTGCGCATCGGCGATGCTGGCCCCGACGGCTGCGGACAGATTGACGCTGAAAGTCTCGTCGGGCTCGACCATCGTGTCCGGAATGACGCTGATCAGCACGGTGGCGCTGGTCGCCCCCGCGGGAATCGTCACGGTGCCACTGCCCGCAACGTAGTCGGTCGGGGCGGTGGCGGTGCCGTCAGCAGTCTGGAAGTTCACGCTGATGGCACTGGTTGAGGGATTGCTGCTGCTGATCGTAAACATGAAGGGCGTCAATGCGCCCGCACCGCGTGAAGTCAGCCCCTCGTACTGGGCGACGTCGTCAATGGTGAGACTGGCGCTGTCGTCATTGAGTATGGTGCCGGTCGCGGTGCCCGTGGCGATACTGCCACCCACTGGATTGCTGAGAACGACCTGCAGGTTCTCGCTGGGCTCCACCAGATTATCGCCGATGACGGTCACGGCAACGGTCTGGCTGGTCTGGCCTCCAGAAAAGGTCAGGGTGCCGTTGGCGGCGACATAGTCTGCCGGCGCGGTGGCGCTGCCATCGGCAGTGGCAAACTGCACGCTGACCGGATCCTTGGCGGGGGCCGACAAGGTGACGGTGAAGCTCAGCGTCGAGTTGCTGCCCGTGCCTTCGGTGATGCTGGCGTTGGCGATGCTGAAACTGGTGGCATCGTCATTCAGGATGGTGCCCTGGGCGCTGCCAGTGCCGATGCTGACGCCGGCTGGCCCACTCAAATTGCTGAGGTTCACGGCAAAACTCTGATCAGGCTCGACCTCGACGTCTCCGACCACCGCCACCGCCAGCTGCTGGCTGGTCACCAGCGAGGCAAAATTGAGCGTGCCGCTGGCCTGCTGATAGTCATTGTCGGCGAGGGTCGCGGTGCCGTCGGCACTGGCGTAGTCCACACTCACGGGATCCTGCACCGGGTTCGACAAAGTCGCGGTGAAGGTCAGCAACGAGGTTCCCGAGTTGCCTTCGGCGATCGCGCCGCCGGTCAGGGTCAGCGTGGCGCTGTCGTCATTGGTGATGGTGCCGGTGCCACTGGCGATGATCATCGGCTGACCGCGGTTGTTGTTGGCGATCAGGTTGAGGGTGAAGGTCTCGTCAGCCTCCACCGTCAGATCGCCATTGACCGGTACCGTCACTGTGGCGCTGGTGGCGAGGGGCGCGAAACTCACCGAAACCGGTGCACCCTGATCGATGGCGGTGTAGTCAGCCGGGGCCACTGCAGTGCCGTCGGCCGTGTAAGCCAGGAAATCAAGGGCAAAGGCCGAGGGATTGCTCAGGCTCACGGTGAACACCGCGCTGACAGGGCCGGCATTGCCTTCCAGCACGGAGATACTGTCCACGGTCGGCGTTGGCGCAGCGTCGTCGTCCAGAATCTGACCGGCGCCCTGGGCGTCGGCCAGTGACGCGTTGACAGCATTGCCGAGATCAACAACGAATCCCTCGTCATTTTCGTCGATGTCATCGCGAGTCACCGGCACACTGACGGTCTGACTCAGGGCACCGCCATTGACGAAGCTCAGCTGCCCGCTGGTCGCGGTGAAGTCGGTGCCGGAAATCGCCGAGCCCGAAGCCGTGGCGTAGTCGACCGTCACCGGCAACCCGGCCAGTGGCTCGCTGCTCAGCGACACCGTGAAGACGGCATTGGTGCTGCCTGCACCGGTGCCTTCCACCACGGTCACATCATCAATGCTGATATCGATGGCGACGTCATCGTTGACGATGGTGCCGATGCCGGTCGCCAGTACGCCGCCTACACCGCGATTGCCGGCGGCGGTGACGCGGACCTCGAAGCTTTCGTTGGGTTCCACCAGGTTATCGCCGTTGACGCTGACCGCCAGCGCCTGGCTGGTCGACAGCGGCACGAAACTGACCAGAGTTCCGGGCTGATTGATCTCTGTGTAGTCGCTGCCCGGTGTCGCACTGACGCCGGCCGTATACACCAGGTAATCGATGGCTTGAGACGATGGATTGCTCAGCGTCAGTGTGAACGTGAAATCGCTGCTGCCGCTGTTGCCCTCGTTCTGGCTGACACTGTCGATGGACACGCTCGGAAATCCGTCGTCGTTGACGATGGTGACGACACTCTGATTGTCGGCGACCACAGCGCCGGTGGCGGCGCCCAGATTCACGGCAAAGGTTTCATCGGACTCGAACACCAGATCACCGTTGATCGGCACGATGATGACGCCGGTCAAGGCGCCGGCGGCAATATTCAGGGTGCCGACCGTGTTCGCGTAGTCGCTGTCGGCCACGGTAGCGCTGATGTCCGCAGTAGAGTAATCCACAGAGACGCCGCCCGCCGGCGCCGGCGCATCCAGCGACACGGTCACCGTGGCATTGTTGCTGCCGGCGTTGCCTTCGCTCAGGGAGACATCGTTAACGGTGATGTTCGGCACCACCGCGTCATCGTTGAGGATGGTCCCGGTGGCCTCAGCCGAGAAGATGTCGCATTCGAAGGGTTCGCCGTACGCCGACACGCCGAAAGTCTCATCGCTCTCGATATCGGTGTCGCGAACAATCGTGATGTCAAAAGTCGCCGTGGCGGAGTCAGCCGGAATGGTCACCGGAATGGTAAAGTTTTCGACATAGTCGACACCGCCGGTCGCCGTGAAGGCGCCTCCGTCGATGGTCTCGATGCCGAAGACGCAGTCCTCCTGAATGACCGGCGTGATGGTCGCCGTGAAGGTCAGCGTGGTGGCACCAGGCGGATTGCCCTCCAAGATGCTGGCATCAGCGATGGTCACCACCGGAATGACCGGGCCTCTCAAGATGTCGATAGACTCGGTATTCGTGCCGCCGTTGGGCTGTCCGGGCGTCAGCGAAGCCGGCGCCACGCCGACGGTCCATGCGGCCACCATTGCGGGTTCCGTCGTCACATCGCCGGTGAGCACGGCGCCGGTGCCGTTGCCAGGGACGCCGATGGTGACCTGACAGACGGCGCCGAAGGCACCGGGTGTCGAGTCATAGTTCACGCAGAATCCATCCGGGGCAATGGTGGCACCCGTGGCCACGGTGTCCACCCAGACGACATCGGTGCCGGCAAGATCGCCACCGGCCGTGACGACGGTGATGTTTGCGCCGTTGGTGGGAAGAGTCAGATTCCAGTCGTCGTTGTCAGGATCGTAGCTGGCATCGGCCGCCGGGCCGGTGGCTCCGCTGATCACGATGATCGTGCCGGCACGAAAGCTGGCGGCGATGGTCGCCATGTTGGCAAATCGGTAGGCCCCGAGCTTGCTGCTGGTGGCGGCCTGAGAATCACCCACAAGGTAGGTTTCCAGCTGGGCCGCCGTCAGGTCCTGACGCAGCACCACCTCGATCCACTCATCGGTGGTTGACAGATTGCCGTTGCGAAAGAACTCGTTGACGATGATGGCCTGAGCGCTGGCGGACCACGACAGGGCGGCCAGCAGCAGGGCAAGGACGGAGCGAATCAAGGTCATCATCTTGCAGTCAGGCCTGTTGGAATATGCGCGAATTGTCCGCGTCTGCTCCGTTCTGGACAAGCCTGACGTGCGAGATGCCGCCGCCCGACGATCAGCGACCGACGACTCGCTCACCACGGCGATAGGCGATCGCCTCGGTCAGATGCGCTGTGGCCAGGCTCTCGGCACCCGCAAGATCGGCAATGGTGCGCGCCAATCGCAAGATGCGGTGATAGGCCCGGGCCGACAGGTTCAACTTGTCGATGGCACGCTCCAGCAGACGCTGGTCATTCGACTGCAATTCGCAGTCGCGGGTCAGTTCGCGGGTGCCGAGCAGGGCATTGGGCTTGCCGGCGCGCTTGAGCTGGCACAGACGCGCCGTCTGCACCCGCGCCCGCACAGATTCGCTGGCCTCCCCGGGTGGCGCATGATTGGACAGGGCGGTGGTTGGCTGTCGCGCCACTTCGATATGAATGTCGATGCGATCGAGCAGCGGACCAGAGACCCGGCTGCGGTAGCGCGCCACCTGGTCCGGCGAGCAATGGCAGCGTCCTGAAGGATCGCCGTAGTAGCCGCAGGGGCAGGGATTCATCGCCGCCACCAGCTGGAAACGCGCCGGAAACTCGGACTGGCGCGCGGCGCGGGAGATGATGATCCGACCGGACTCCATGGGCTCGCGCAACACCTCCAGCACGCTGCGGTTCCACTCGGTCAATTCATCGAGGAACAACACGCCGTGATGGGCCAGCGAGACCTCGCCAGGGCGCGGATGACCGCCGCCGCCTGCCAGCGCCACGCTGGAAGCGGTGTGATGCGGAGCGCGAAAAGGTCGCTGGCGCCAGGCGACGGGATCAACGCCGGCGCCGGTGATGGAACTGATGGCCGCCACTTCCAGCGCCTCATCGTCGGCCAGCGGCGGCAGCACCCCCGGCAAGCGGCTGGCCAGCATGGTCTTGCCACTGCCCGGCGGTCCTACCATGAGCAGATTGTGGGCCCCGGCCGCGGCCACTTCGAGGGCTCGCCGCGCTGCGAGCTGACCACGGACATCGGCCAGATCCAGGGAATTGGCGGCTTCACCCACGCTGGCGTTCGGCGGCGGACAGGATGGCAAGCTGTGCCGACCGCGCAGGTGGGCTGCCACTTCGAGCAGGCTGGTCGCCGACAGGGCCGCCCCGTTGGCCACCAATCCGGCTTCAATCGCGTTCCCGCGCGGGACAATCGGAATTCGACCCTGCTCCAGTGCCCGCAGCACCGCTGGCAGCGCGCCTCGGACCGAGCGCAACTCGCCTGACAAGGCCAGTTCGGCAATGAATTCGTAGCGTGACACGGCCTCAGCCGGCAACTGCCGCGAAGCCGCGAGCACGCCGATGGCGATCGGCAAATCGAAGCGTCCGCCCTCCTTGGGCAGATCCGCTGGCGCCAGATTCACCGTCATCTTCTGCTGCGGCACCTCGAAGGCCGAATTGATCAGCGCCGCCCGCACCCGATCGCGACTTTCCCGTACCTCGGCTTCCGGCAAGCCCACAATTGCCAGGCCTGGCAAGCCACCGGACAGGTGCACTTCCACCGTGACCAGCGGCGCCTGTACCCCATCTTCGGCGCGCGTGTACACCACAGCCAGCGACATGGTCGGGCTCCTGTTCGGGTTGTTGGTTGTTGGGACTCGGGACTCGGGACTCGGGACTCGGGACTCGGGACTCGGGACTCGGGACTTCAGAATTGCCCTGTCGTGGCGTCATTGCGAGGAGCGTAGCGACGAAGCAATCCAGTGCTTCGTCGCACGCCCCTGGACTGCTTCACTGCGCTCTCCATGAAGCCATGTCCCAAGTTGTTGATTTGCTTTTGTAGGTCACGTTGCTCGCGTAGCGAGCTACGTGACGCATTTCGATGTCACGTAGTCCGCTCACGCGGACAACATGACCCACGACTGGAAGAAGCGTCCAGACAAGTCTGGACCCACAGAAGCAGCGCGCCGCGGTCCTCGCCACCGCGCGATGCGGCTTGTACCGACAACCGACAACCGACAACCGACAACCGACAACCGACAACCAGAACCCTACCCGGCGCTCTCCATCTCGGCCAGGCGCTTCTCCAGCGCTTCCAGCTTCTCGCGGGTACGCCGCAGCACCAGGCGCTGCACCTCGAATTCCTCGCGGGTGACCAGATCCAGCCGTGACAGGCCGGCTTGCAGCGCGCTGCGGAAATTGCGGGTCAGGTCCTCGCGCGCCTCGCCGACCGAAGCCGGCAGCATGGCGCCGAGGCGCTGGGACAGTTCTTCCAGGGTGCGCACATCAATCATCGAGCTAGCCTTGTTGGGCAGACATTGGTGACAAGTCTAGTCCGCCCGCAGTCGCGGCGCTGTCAGAAAATTCTGACTTGGTTGTAGGAAATTTGCCTCGAATGCGGTTTGCCGATGTCTCACTCCGGATTCACGCATGGCGCCGTGCGCATCTGGCCAACGCTGTTGACCACCACGCTGATGCCTCCGATGCCACCTATCCACAATTCACCGCTGTCCAGCAGTGCGGCATCCCAAACCCTTGCCGGCAGTGCGCGCCAGGGCAGACTGACCCAGTGTCCGGCGTCGCTGCGGGTCAGTTGTTGCAGTTGGCTGCCATCCTCGCGCATCGGTTTTTCGGTAATGGCGATGAGTCGATCACCCACGCGGAAGATGTCCAGGGTGTTGTCCGAACTCAGGAGCTGGTGCTGACCGTCGTCACCAACATGGAGCAGCTCCCCTCCCCATTCACCGCGATTGCTGCCTGCAATCCAGCCATCCTCCACGCGCAAGGCAACATCGGGTACCTGCGTTCTTCGTGGACGGTAGAGCGGTGTCGGGTCGAAAGAAACGTTCACTTCATAGGCCAGGGTCGTCAGGATCTGCTCCGAGGTGTCGATGCGCAACTTTCGAAGGGCAGGCTCGGGAGGAACCGGAGCGGGGGGCAGCAGACAGTAGCCGAATCTTTCGCCCAGCTGATCTCGGTAGGCAGCGGATTCCCTTCGGCGACGATCGCGACTGGAATGCTCCGCCCAGGGACTCTCGCCCTCGATCTGCGCCAAGGTAATCTGGGCCTTGGCGCGGATGAGGGGCAGCCAATGACGGTTTGCCACCCGCTCTACGGCAGGCCTGGCCCCCTGCGCAGCCAAGCGGCCGAGTGTGTCCAGGATGACCCATTGCAGGCGCACGTCGGCCGGATCCTCGAGCAAGTCCATCAGGGGATAGACTGCGGGCTGGAAACCGACAAATCCGATCGCCATTGCCGCGCCCCGACGGAGTTCCCAGTCGGTACTGGAAAGCAGTTCGACCAGTTGTGGCCCGGTGCTCATTGCCACAGGACCGGCGATGGCGATGGCTCTGAGCAGTTGCGAATCAACGTGGTTTCGAAGCCGCTCCTGAAAAATCTCGCCGCTGACGGAAGCGCCGATCTCAAGCAGAGTTTGGTCGATCCAATCGCGCAGCTGCGGCCGCATTGCGCGTAATTCGAGCAGGATCGGCTGCAATCCGAGTCCATCGTCTTCGAGAGCCGCGATCATCCCGAGGATTCCCCGGATGTACTCGTCGGAATCGGAGATACCCAGAGCCAGGTCGCCGAGCGCGGGAGCTGCTCGCGCCCGATCCGGGCCGATTTTCCGGAGTACCTCAGCCAGTTTCCAGTGGTCCGGACAGCGGTCGGCTCCCGAACAATGCGCCGCTTCGAGGATGGATGGGACTACCATGAGATCACAGGATCTCAGCTCCTCCAGCGCCTGATTCTCCGGATCACCGGTGGCCGCCAGATATCGGGTCAGCGCTGCAGAACAAGTCGCGGCATTCCGGCCGACGTGCGCGGTCGACTCGCTGGCAGCATCCAAAGGAATGGCGAGCAGGCCGAGCCCAAACACCAGGAGATCAAGCGGACTTGGACAACCCATACGGCGTGCTGCTCCTGGAACTATCGATGGCAACTCGGCTCGATGATTCTCGCGCAGGCTACCGGCAAGGTCTGCCTACTTGCCGATACAGAAGCTGCTGAAGATCGCACCGAGCAGATCATCGCTGCGGAAACGGCCGACGATCTCTCCCAGTGCCTCGTGCGCCAGGCGCAGGTCCTCGGCTGCAAGTTCACCCTGGCCTGAATCCAGCGCATGGGCGCGGGCGGCAGCCAGCTGCGCCTGAGAGCGCTCAAGGGCGTCGACATGACGCAATCGGGCGCTGAAATCGCCGCTGCTGCCCTCGCCGAGGCCAGCATGCTCCAGCAGCGCGCGGCGCAGCAGATCCATGCCCTCGCCGTGCTTGGCCGAGAGCCACAGATGCACGCCATCGGAACGGCGCTCCACCCGCGCCGGCTCGGCGCCCAGATCGATCTTGTTGTGCACTGTCAGCGTGGCAATGCCAGCCGCCAGACCCAGGGCTTCGAGCTCCGCACGGTCGGGCGCATGCCCACACGCCCCGCTGCCCGGCTCCCGCTTCCCCGGGTCCCCGGTCCCGGGTCCCGGGTCCCGATCCTGCTCCCCCGAGTCCCGAGTCCCGAGTCCCGAGTCCCGGCTGTCACCCGCCTCCACCACCCACAACACCAGATCCGCCCGATGGGCTTCGCGACCGGCGCGGTGGATGCCCTCGCGCTCGACCTCGTCTTCGGTCTGGCGCAGGCCGGCGGTGTCGACCACGGTGATCGGCAGGCCGTCGACATTCAGCGCTTCGTGCAGCACATCGCGGGTGGTGCCGGGGATGGCGGTGACGATGGCGCGATCGTGCCCGGCGAGCGCGTTCAGCAGGCTCGATTTGCCGACATTGGGCGCGCCGAGGATGACCACGCGCAGCCCGTCGCGCAGGCGCTGACCACGGCGGGCGCCGGCCAGCAGTTCATGCAGCGCCATGTCGATGACAGCAAAGCGCGAACGCACTTCGCTGGTGCGCAGGAAATCGATCTCCTCCTCCGGGAAGTCGATGGCGGCTTCGACGTAGACGCGCAGATCGATGAGCTGGCGTGCCAGGGTGTTGATGCGCTGGCTGAACTCGCCCTCCAGCGAACGCAAGGCGGCGCGGGCGGCGCTTTCGGAACTGGCGGCGATCAGATCGGCCACAGCTTCGGCCTGGGCCAGATCCAGCTTGTCGTTGAGGAAGGCGCGCTCGCTGAATTCCCCAGGCCGGGCCAGCCGCGCGCCCAATTCCAGACAGCGTCGCAGCAACACGCCCAGCAATACCGGCGACCCGTGCGCCTGCAGTTCGATGACATCCTCGCCGGTGTAGGACCTGGGGGCCGGAAAGGCGATCAGCAGCCCCTCGTCGATCAACTCGCCGCGGTCGTCACGGAATCGGCAGTGGTGGGCAAAGCGCGGTTTGGGCTCGCGTTTCAGGAATTCCTGCGCCATCGACAGCGCCCGCGGCCCGGAGACGCGGATGACACCGATTCCGCCGGCACCGGCAGGCGTGGCGATGGCGGCGATGGTGTCGGTGCGGGGCGACGCGAGCATGTACGAGTTTCCCTGACGGTGCTGGGCAGGAAGGGTGAAACGTCAAACGTCAAAAGTAAAACGGCGGCGCAAGCGCCGCCGTAGTTGACGTTTCACATTTCACTTTTGACTGATGGCGATCAAGCTGGGGTCAAGCGACCTCGCTCCGCACCTCACTTGTTGCTCGCCTCGATGCGCTTGGTGATCACCACCTGCTGGATCAGACCGAGCAAGCCATTCGACAGCCAGTACAGCACCAGACCCGCCGGGAAGAAGGCGAACATCACGCCGAAGATCAGCGGCATGGTTTGCAGCACCTTCTTCTGGATGGGATCCATGCCCGGCGTTGGTGTGAGCTTCTGGGTGAAGAACATCACGGCCACATTCAGCACCGGCAGGATGTACAGCGGATCCTTGATCGACAGATCGTGTATCCACAGATAGAAGGGCGCCTGTCGCAGTTCGACCGCCTCGAAGATCACCCAGTACAGCGCAAAGAACACCGGCAGCTGCAGCAGCATCGGCAAGCAACCGCCGATGGGGTTGACCTTCTCCTTCTTGAACAGCTCCATCTGCGCCTGCGCCATCTTCTGGCGATCGTCACCGAAGCGTTCCTTGAGCGATTCCAGCCGCGGCTGCAGCTTGCGCATCTTGGCCATGGAGCGGTACTGCGATTCGCTCAGGCGGTAGAAGGCGAGCTTGACCAGCAGGGTCAGCAGGATGATCGACAGACCCCAGTTGCCGACCAGATCATGGATATGGCTGAGAATCCAGAACAGCGGCTGGGCGATGAAGGAGACCATGCCGTAGTCGACCGTGTACTGCAGACCTGGCGCCACCTTGGGCAACTCGTTCTGCAGCTTGGGGCCAAGGTACAGCCGCGCACCGATACTCTGGGTCGCGCCCGGCGCCACCTCGACCAGGGGCGATTTCTGGCGCATCAGAAAGCGCTGCGGCAGATTGCCGTTGGCCGGCAACACGGCGGTTTCGTAGTGGGTCAGCTCGGCCGGGTCCGGCACCCAGGCACCGACGAAATAGTGTTGCTGCATCGCCGACCAGCCACCGGCAAAGCTGCGGGCAAATGGCTCTTCGGCGAAATTCTCGAACTTGAGCTTCTTGAACTTCTCGTCGGGGCTGTAAACCGCGGCGCCAACAAAGGCATAGAGCTCGGGATTGTTGAAGGCAAAGGCATGTGGCCGCGGCAGAGGCACGCGCTGCATCTGACGATACTGACTGCCCAGCCAGGGTGCGCCGGTCTGGTTGCTGATTTCATGGCGCACGCCCACAGTGAAGCTGCCACGCTCCAGCCGGATGATCTTGCGCACGGTGAGGCCGGAGGCATCGGTCCAGGTCAGTGGCACTTCCAGGGCATCGCTGCCGTCGGCCAGTTTGAACTCGTCACCGTCGATGCTGTACATCGCCGTGTGGTCGGGGGCAGGCTGGTCCTTGGCTACCAGACCCGACTGGGTCACGTAGTAACGGCTCAGATCTTCGCTCAGCAGCTTGAAGGGTACGTCCTTCTGCTCCAGGCTGACCGGATAGGTCTTGAGTTCGGCCTGGCGGATCTCGGCGCCGCGGGTGGATACGGTCAGACGCAGCACATCGTTGGCGATGATGATGCGACGGCCTTCATCGACAGCCGCCGCGCTGGCGACCGGGGCTTCCGTCGCAGCGCTGGTCTCCGGCGCCGGCGCGCTCGGGACTTCTCCCGCCGAGGGCACATCGGAGACCGTCGGCACCTCATCGCCTGCCGCCGCGACCGCAGGGGTTCCGGCGGCCTCTGCCAGCGCCGTCTGTTCGGGCGGCGGCGCGTAATCGCGTTGCCAGGCGGTCCACAATTGCATGCCCACCAGGGCAATGCCGAGCAGCAGGAACAGACGCAAATTGCTCATCAAGGGCTCTCCTCGCTGCCGGGCTCAGCCGACACGCGAACGGATGCTGAAACAGGGGTGGAAGCGGCGATCACGCGATCGAACAGGGCATCCAGATCGGTGCGCAGACTTTTCCGGTCGCCACGCACCACTTCGCTGCGAGGCGAGAGCACCAGATCGACTGCCGGCATCAGACCGCGACGGACACGAAAACTCTCGCGTGCCATGCGCTTGACCAGATTGCGGTCATGCGCCGCGGGCAGGTGCTTCTTGCCGACCGCAAATCCGATGCGGGCGCCGTCGGCAGTTCCGGCGGCGACCACACAAACAAAAAAGCGGCCGCGTTCTCGACGGCCGCTCTTGAATACTGCATCGAACTCACGCGGCAACAGCAGCCGGGCCCGACGCGGAAAGCGCGATCCCGGCATTGCCTGCGGATTTAGGGGATCAGGCGCTTGCGGCCTTTCGCGCGACGGGCATTCAAAATGGCTCGGCCCGAAGGGGTGGCCATCCGGGCGCGGAAGCCATGAGTGCGAGCACGCTTGAGCTTGCTCGGCTGATAAGTGCGCTTCATGGCGAACTCCAGAGATCGGTTTGAGAAAAGAGCGGCATAGTAGCCGGCAGTCCATCGAGTTGTAAAGTCGGGTCAGGAGACAAATTCAGCCCGCAGGGTGGAACCCACCCACCCACGCCGCCCCGATCCTCGCGCCCAAACTACCCAGGCGGACTCCGCCATCAAACCCCGGCAATCCCGATGGCGGATTCGCCTGCGGCGGAACCGCCGTATTTCAGGCCACCGCCGGATTCAGCGTGTAGGTGCCGGTCAACTCGGCCTCGGCCAGCACATGACCGTGCATGGCCTTTTGCAAGTCAGCGGCGGTGAATCGTCCGGACAGGCTCAGCGTGGGCACATCCAGCGCATAGACCCGAAAGTGGTAGTGGTGCAGACGTTCGTCATTCCACGGCGGACAGGGGCCGTCATAGCCGTAATAGTCGCCATCACCCATGAATCCGGTGTAGTCATTGATGCCCTGGCAACTGCCGGCGGGACCTGCAGGCGCCTGCTTGCCGCCCTTGACCACACCGTCGGAGCAGCTGCCGGTGGCAATTTCGCGCACATCGGAAGGAATATCGGCCATCACCCAGTGGATGAAATCGATGCGCGGCAGATCGTGGGCGATGCTGCGGCCGGCCTGATTGCCGTCATCGAAGACACTGGGCACGTCGTCGTCCACGCAAATCAGGGCGAAGGACCGGGTGCCGGGCGGCACCTCGTCCCAGGCCAGCTGTGGATTGCGGTTGGCACCGAAGCCCATGGGCTCGCCCTGGCCCGGGACACCGAATGCGAATTCGCCGGGTATCCGCTGCTGTTCGGAAAAACTCTGACTGCTGAGACGCATGACGGTCGCTCCTGATGACGATAGAGCCCGAGCATACGACGGTGATCGTGGGCTCGATGTGCGGATCGATCGTCCGCCTATTCCTGAGCGCCACTGAACCTTGCAGCCGAACCGCGAGCCGGGACCGGAAACAACTTCGGCGGCAAGGCCTAGAATTCAATCCCAGTCCGCAGCGGAGATCCAGCGCCACGCATGATCAGTCAGCCCATCCAGCCCGTTCCGCCATGCCGGCAGCGCTTGCGGCGGGTGGCGACGGCCCTGCTGCTGGCCTGTCTGTGCGCCTGCGCCCCACTGCTGCCGCGCGAACCACATCAGTCCGAGGCGGCCTTGCCGGCTGCCCGCAGCGGCTCCATCGCTGATGGCGTTGCACAACTGCAGCTGCAAGCCGGGCAGAGCAGCTACCGTCTGGTTCACTCCAATCAGGATGCACTCGCTCTGCAACTGCAGACAGCGCGGCTGAGCTCGACCAGTCTGGATCTGCTCTATTACATGTGGCTCAACGATCGCAGCGGTCGCTTGCTGGCCAGCGAGCTGCTGCGGGCTGCCGATCGCGGCGTGCGCGTACGCATGCTGATCGACGACAACTATGTGCGGCACCTCGATCACGACCTGGCGGCGCTCGACCAGCACGCCAATATCGAATTGCGGGTCTACAACCCCTACCGCACACGTCGATCAAGCCTGGGCAATGTCTTCGAGTTCGTGTTCAGCGGCTTCAGACTCAATCACCGCATGCACAACAAGGCCTGGATTGCCGATGGCCAGGTCGCGATCGTTGGTGGCCGCAATGTCGGTGATGAGTACTACGGCGTCGGTACTGCCTTCGCCTTCCGCGATCTCGGGGTCTTGCTGATCGGAGCGGCGGCGCATCAGGCCAGTGTCGGATTCGACGACTACTGGAACTCGACCATCGTCATTCCCCTGGAGCAGCTTCCGGACCAGCGCCCTGTTCCGAATCTGGATTCGGCACGGCAGGCGCTGGAGGCCGATCGAGCTGTCACGCTCGATCAGGACGCGTTCCAGTCAGCGTTGAATGCAGACACACTGCGTGCTGACGCCGTGTCGGGCGCAAGGCGCTTCATTGGCGAGCGTGTTTCGGTGCTGATCGACCCTCCCGACAAATGGAAGCAGCGCGATGACCATCTGATCGGCGTGGCTGCCGACCTGCGCAGCATGATCGATCAGGCCCGGCAGGAGGTGATCCTGATCTCGCCCTATTTCGTTCCCGGCGGCAAGGGGCTGCGCTGGCTCAAGGCCCTGCGCGCCCGGGGCGTGCGCATCCGGGTATTGACCAACTCGCTGAACGCCACCGATGTGGCCGCCGTGCATGGCGGCTATGCGCGCTATCGCCGGGCGCTGTTGCGCGCAGGTGTGGAAATCCACGAACTGAAACGCTTCACCGTGGGCCGACTGGAATCGCCCTTTCGCGGCTCTTCGCGCGCCAGCCTGCACACCAAGGCTGTCGTCGTCGATGGCCGCAGCGCCTTCGTCGGTTCCTTCAATCTGACGCCACGCTCGACCTGGATCAATACCGAGATGGGCGTGCGTATCGACGATGCAGACTTCGCCGCCGGCGTGCGCAGCCATTTCGAGCAGAATCTGCTGCCGCAATACAGCTATCGACTGTCGCTGGAACGGAATCGCCTGGTCTGGACCGATGTCCAGAACGGCAAGCCCCGACGCCAGTTCCGCGAACCGACGTCGAGCTGGAGTCGCCGCATCATCGCCTTCCTGGCGCGGGTGTTGCCGGTGGAGCGGCACTTGTAAAGCCCTGTTAACACGTCTGCAATCCGGCACGCATCGCGCTGTCATCGGCGCTGCCTAGCGTCGCCTCTCCCGGATCCGTGCTGCCACGGATCGCAAACGATGCAGACGAGGCCCGCGCCGATGACCACTTTCCATGACGATGGCATTTCCAATTTTTCCGGCAATTTGCAGTTTGATGAGGTACTGGCCGCCAGCCAGCGCCGCCGCGAGTTCCTGAAAGGCACACTGGCAGCCGCCACCGCCACAGTGGTCGGACTGCCGCTGCTGTCGGCACGCTCCTACGCGCAGACGCCCGCCTACAGCGTGACGCCCCGCGTCGGATTCGAGCCGATCCCGGCATCCGAGGCGGACAGCCTGATCGTGCCCGAGGGCTATCGCGCCGAAGTGCTGATGGCCTGGGGCGATCCGCTCTCTGATGTCAGCCGCTATTTCCGCTATGACGCCAGCAACAGTGCCGAGGATCAGGAACAGCAGTGGGGCATGCACAACGACGGCATGCACTTCTTTCCCTTCGAGGAATCCGCGCGCTTCAACATCGGCGGACGGGCCACGCCCTCGTCCAGGCGCGGCCTGCTGGTCTGCAACCATGAATACACCGACGACGGGTTGTTGCACCCTGATGGCCAGCGCACCTGGACGGCGGAGAAAGTGCGCAAGTCGCAGGCGGCCCATGGCGTATCGGTGATCGAACTGCTCTACGACGGTTCCAACTGGCGGGTGCAGCGACCCTCGCGCTATGCCCGGCGGATCACGGCCTACACACCGATGGCGGTGTCGGGCCCGGCCGCCGGCCATCCCTTGCTGCGCACCGAAGCGGATCCCGCTGGCCGGCGCATCCTCGGCACCTTCAACAACTGCGCCAACGGCTATACACCCTGGGGCACCTATCTGACCTGCGAAGAAAACTTCAACGGCTACTTCGTCAACAGCGGCAGCATTCCTGCCGAACAGCGTCGCTATGGCATCAGCGCCGGTGGCGCCGGCTACCGCTGGGATGAGCATGACCCGCGCTTTGATGCAGGCCTGCACCCGAATGAGCCGAATCGCTTCGGCTGGGTGGTCGAGATCGATCCCTTCGATCCGGCCGCGGCGCCGATCAAGCGCACCGCGCTTGGTCGCATCAAGCATGAAGGCGCCTGGGTGACGCTGGGCAGCGACCGGCGCGTGGTGGTCTACATGGGCGATGACGAACGCTTCGAGTACATCTACAAGTACGTCTCGCGCCGGCCTTACGTCGAGGGCGATGTCGCCAACAATCGCGAACTGCTGGACGACGGCACGCTGTACGTGGCCCGCTTCAATGATGACCAGAGCGGCGAATGGCTGCCGCTGGTGTGGGGCAACAACGGTCTGACGCCTGAGAACGGCTTTGCCGATCAGGGCGAGGTGCTGATCAAGACCCGCCAGGCGGCCGATCGCCTGGGTGCCACCAAGATGGATCGGCCCGAGTGGATCGCAGTCAATCCACGCACCCGTGATGTCTATTGCACGTTGACCAATAACAGCCGCCGCGGCGCCAACGGCCAGCCGGGCACCGATGCTGCCAATCCGCGCGCGAACAACATCTTTGGACACATCATCCGCTGGGCCGAGCAGGATCAGAACAACAGCGCGCGCCGATTCACCTGGGAGATCTTCGTCCAGTGCGGTGATCCCATGGCCAATGATCAGGCCCTGCGCGGCAACATCGAGGGCGATGCCTTTGGCAGTCCGGACGGTTTGTGGTTCGACGACCGCGGCATTCTCTGGGTGCAGACCGATGTCTCGACCTCGATCGTGTCGCTGCCGGCGGCGCAGCGTGGCGACTATCGCAACCTCGGCAACAACCAGATGCTGGCCTACGATCCTATCAGCGGCGAGTTCAAACGCTTCCTGGCTGGCCCGCGCGGCTGCGAGATCACTGGCGTGACCTCGACCCCGGACATGCGCACCTTGTTCATCAACGTCCAGCACCCGGGCGAGCCGTCCAGTGAACGCAGCGACCCGGACAATCCGACCGCGATCTCGGCCTGGCCTTTCGGCCAGCGGCCACGCTCGTCCACGGTGGTGATCCGCAAGATCGACGGCGGGATCATCGGGACCTGAGGGCCTTCGACCCGCAACCGGGGGCGCATTCTGTGCGCGAATGCTGCGGCCCGGGATCAGAACCTGATCGCGGGCAGAGCCCGCTCCCACAGGTCAGGATCGCAGATCTCAGCGCTGGTAAGCCACGATCTCCTGCTCGATGGCACCAAACAGGCTGTTTCCTTCTTCGTCGAACATCTCGATGCGCACGCGCTGACCGTAGCGCAGGAAAGGCGTGCTTGGCTTGCCGTCGCGGATGATTTCGAGCATGCGTTTTTCCGCCAGACACGAGGCGCCGACCGCTTCGTCCTGGTTGGCGACGGTGCCGGAACCGACCACGGTGCCGGCGCCGAGATTGCGGGTCTTGGCCGCATGTGCCACCAGCTGGGCGAAGTTGAACTGCATGTCGGTACCGGCGTCAGGTTGACCAAAGAGCTGCTCGTCGATGTGTGTGATCAGCTTGCGATGCAACACCGAGTCCTTCCAGTAACCCTCCAGTTCGTCGGGCGTGACCAGCACCGGTGACAGCGCCGAGCGCGGCTTGCTCTGCAGGAAGCCGAAACCCTTGGCCAGTTCGGCCGGAATCAGATTGCGCAAGGACACATCGTTGACCAGACCAATCAGCTGGATATGCTCGGCGGCCTGTTCGGGCGTCACCGCCATGGGCACATCGTCGGTGACCACGATGACCTCGGCCTCCAGATCGATGCCGTAGTCCTCGCTGACCACCTGCACCGGATCATGCGGCCCCAGGAACTGGGCGCTGGTGGCCTGATACATCAACGGATCCACGTAGAAGGATTCCGGCACCTCGGCATTGCGCGCCCGGCGCACGCGCTCGACGTGCGGCAGGTAGGCACTGCCATCGACGAACTCATAGGCGCGCGGCAGCGGCGCCGCCAGATCGGCCAGATCCAGTTCGAACACCCCGTGAGCCTTGCCCGCCTCCAGCGCCTCGGCCACCGCATTCAGGCGCGGCGCGATATCCGACCAGCCATCCAGCGCCTGCTGCAAGGTGCGCGCAATCGGCGCCACTTCCACCGCGCGCTTGAGATCACGCGAGACCACAACCAGCGTGCCATCACGGCCGCCGCGTTTGAGCGATGCGAGTTTCATGGGGAGACTCCGTGAAAAAGGGTGTGTGCAGTCTTGGGGGCAAGCGCGCCCGGCGCAAGGGTTGGAGGCGGTTGTTGGTTGTTGGTTGAGGGAGTGGGTGGGGGCGTTCAGCCACGGACCTCTGAGGACAAGGCTCCTGTGGGAGCGGCTTCAGCCGCGATCCAGCCACCCCAAAATCAACCACCACAGCGATCGCGGACAGAGTCCGCTCCCACAGGGTTCAATGGCGCGCCCCAAGCCACCCTTTCACCTCCACCTGTCACACCGACACCCATTGACACAGTGTCAGCCATTAGCCCATTATCCACACCATGAACTACATCGCCGAACGTCGTCTGGAAGAAAAGGAAGCCCGCCGCAAGCAGATCGTGGATGCGGCGGAAGAGGTCTATGCCGATACCGGCTGGGATGAACTGACCATCGATCAGGTGGCGCGCAAGGCGCGGCTGTCGCGGGCGCTGGTCTACGTCTACTTCAAGGACAAGTTCGATCTGCATTGCGCCATCTGCGAGCGCGCGCTGTTGCTGCTGGGGGATCGTTTCGAGCAGGCGGCGACCCGGCACTCGCGCGGTCGCGATCAGGTCGAGGCGCTGGGGCGGGCCTATGTGGCGTTTTCCCAGGAAGTTCCGCATTACTTTCAGGCACTGGCGCGCTTCGAGGCGCATTCGCCGACGCACGTGGACGAAGAGAGCAATGAGGCCGCATGCATGGTGGCCGGCGACCGGGTGCATTCGATCATGGTGGCTTGCATCGAGAAAGGCATGAAGGATGGCTCGGTCCGGCCTGATCTGGGCAACCCCTACCTGACCTCGGTCACGCTCTGGGGCTTCATGCACGGAATCATCCAGATCGCCGCCACCAAGGCGCAGATGCTGGCCAAGGACGGCATCAGCACGCAGCAGATGATTGATCATGCGCTGCAGATGGTGGGATTTGGCTTGGCGGCAAAGGATGAAGCGGTAAAACGTGAAACGTAAAACGTCAACTCGAAGCCCGGGGCTCCGCGCTTCTGAGTTGACGTTTCACGTTTGACGTTTCACCGCTTTTTTTGACCCGAATTTGACACGTGTCTAACCACTGAACGAGTTACGAACCCATGACCGCGCGACAATGGATGCTGGTGATGCTGCTGGGGGCACTGATGCCGCCGGCTTTGGCTCAGAACGAATACAGCGCTCAGGTCGCGCAGCTGATCGAGGCTGGTCGCAGCTCGAATCTGGCGCTGCAGGCGGCTGGCTCCGATGTGCGCCGGGCCCAGGCGCAGCTGGACGAGGCGCGGGCCCGCTATCGGCCCACCGTGGCCCTGTCGGCGCGCTACAGCCGCGCCGACGGCGGGCGCACGCAGTCGCTGCCGGTCGGTGATCTGGTCAATCCGGCCTATCAGACCCTCAACGAGCTGCTGCAGGCGCAAGGCCAGCCACCGCGATTCGGCGCCATTGCCAATCAGGAGATTCGCTTCCTGCGTGAGCGCGAGCAGGACACGCGACTCAGTCTGACCCAGCCGCTGTACGCGCCGGCCATCGCCGCGGGCATCGACGCCGCCGCGGCCACGGTGGCTGCCAGTGATGCCGCGCGCGCCGCCTACGAACGTTCCCTGGAGCGTGATATTGAAGTCGCCTATCTGGACTTCCTGCGCGCCGGGGAGGCCGTCAAGATTGTGGAATCCAGCCGCGATCTGCTGGTCGAGAATCTGCGGGTCAATCGGGTGCTCTTCGACAACGGCAAGATCACCCGTGATCAGGTGCTGCGCGCCGAGGCTGAGAAGCTGGCGGTGGAGCAGCAACTGCTGGACGCCGGCAACCGCCAGACTTTGGCCCGCAACTATCTGAATTTTCTGTTGAACCGGCCATTGGATGCGGACGTGGCCAGCACCGCCGCACCGGAGCCGCTGGCTCATGTGCGCCAGCAACTGGCAACACTCGGCGCCGAGGCCGTGGATGATGATGGACGCCTGGAAGCGCAGGCCCGGGGGGCGCGCTTCGAATTGCAGCAGCTGCAGGCGCAGTCGCGTGCGGCCGAGGCGGCCGTCGAGGCCGAGCGGGCCAGTTATCTGCCGACTGTCGCCTTTGCGCTGGACGCCGGCATCCAGGGTGAGGACTACGGCTTCGGCAGCGGCCGCAACTTCGCGATGGCCTCGCTGGTGCTGGACTGGCGCATCGCCGATTTCGGCCAGCGCCGCAGTCGCGTATCGGCAGCGCGAGCCAGCCGCGAACGGGTCGAGATTGCGCAAGCCGAAGTCGCCCAGCAGATCAGCCTGGAAGTGCGGCAGGCAGCCGATCGCTTGCGTACCGCGCAAGCTTCGCTCGACACGGCCCAGGCGCGCCAGAACGCCGCCACCGAGGCCTTCCGCATCGCCGCCCGCAAGCGCGATGCCGGCTCGATCGCCCAGGTCGAGTTCATCGATGCCCGCAGCGCCCAGACCAGTGCAGAACTCAATCTCAACCTGACCCGTTTCGACGTGCTGGTCAGCCTCGCCCAATTACGCGCCGCTCTGGCGCTGGAGAACCGCCGTGGATAAACCGCTCTGCGCCGAGGCCAGCGAGTCCGGCCAATTCCGCACCGACCCAAACACCGCCCCTTCCACCGGAGGCCGCATGATTCGCCCCTTCCTTGTCGTCGCGCTGAGCCTCAGCATCGCTGCCTGTGCCGACGGCGACAGCGCCGTGAACACCCAGAGCGAGCGCGTCATTCCCGTGGCCGTGGCCGCCGCCAGGGTCGGCCCGGCGGCCCCGGTGATCCGTTCCAGTGCAGTGCTGGCACACAAGGACGAGATGCGGCTGGCCTTCAAGATAGGCGGGGTCATCGCCGACATCGCCGTTGACGAAGGCACCACGGTCAAGGCCGGGCAGGTGCTGGCGCAGCTGGAGCTGGCCGAGATCGGCAGCCAGGTCGAACAGACCCGGCAACTGCTCGGCAAGGCCGAGCGTGACCTGGCCCGCGGCGAGCGTCTGTATCAGGAGCAGGTGATCCCGCTGGAGTCGCTGCAGGATCTGCGCACCCAGCGCGATATTGCCGCGCAGACGCTGAAAGCGACGCGCTTCAATCGCGAGTACGCGGTCATAACCGCGCCTTCCGACGGGATCGTGCTGCGCAAGCTGGCGCAGGCCCGCGAAACCGTCGCCCCCGGCACCCCGGTACTGGTGCTGGGCAGTGCCACCAAGGGCTATGTGCTGAAGGCCAGTCTGGCCGATCGCGACGTGGTCCAGCTGGCGCTGGGCGATCGCGCCAGCGTTCAGTTCGACGCCCTGCCCGGCGAAACGCTGCAGGCCGACGTCACGCAACTGCCCGCCGCGGCAGATCCGCGCAGCGGCATGTTCGACATCGAGCTCGCACTCAGCGCGACCGACCCGCGCCTGCGCAGTGGACTGGTAGCCCGCGTGACGCTGACCCCGGCCAGCGCCGGCAGTGCCGAACTGGTGCATATCCCGATGGCTGCCATTCTCGAAGGCCAGAACGACAAGGCCACGGTCTTTGTGTACGACGCCGCCACCCAGACCGTCGCCCGACGTGCGGTCACGGTGGCCTTCATCGATGGCGCCGATGTGGCCCTGAGCAGCGGCATCAGCGCCGGCGCCCAGGTGGTCACCGATGGCGCGGCCTACGTGGTCGACGGCAGGCGCGTGCGCTTGACGGAGGGGTGAGAAGAGGGGCACGGGGCAGGGGAAGAGCTGGCGCTGTTGTGGGTCCAGACTTGTCTGGACGCTCTTGGCTTGAGTCGAACAGCGTCCAGACAAGTCTGGACCCACAACAAGAACGCCGCTCTGCCCGTGCCCCGAAAATAACGCCGACTTGCCCCGTTACCTGGCCCGCTGCGCGGCCAACATGACTTGCGCCTGCGCTCAGATTGACGTTTCACGTTTCACGTTTTACCCGGCCCCGCCATCACCGGGCCCGCCAGCCAGCCGCACCAGTTTGAACACCGCATCGACTTTCCGAGCCCACCGCCATGACCTTCCTCGAATTCCCCATCAAGCGTTACCCGTTCACGCTGGTCGCCTTTCTCGGCTTGATCGCGCTCGGCGTGTACGCCTTCAACAGCATTGCGCGCTCGGAGGATCCGTACTTTCCGATTCCGGCCTTCGTGATCTCGGCGGTGCTTCCCGGCGGCGATCCGGTGGAGATGGAGCGGCTGATCAGCAAGCCGATCGAGGATCGCCTGGCCGAACTCGACGACATCAAGCGCATCGATTCGACCAGTTCCGACGGGCTGGCGGTGATCGTCCCCGAGTTCATTGCCGGCGTCGATGTCGAGCGCAAGTACGAGGAAATCGTGCGCGAGATCAATGCCCTGCGCCCGGATCTGCCGGCCGAGATCGTCAAGCTGGAGATCCGCAAGGTCAATCCCGGGCTGGTCAACATCGTGCAGATGGCGCTGGTCAGCGAGGATGCCCCCTATGCTGAACTGGAAGACCTGGCGCGCACGCTGAAGGACTCGCTGAAGACCCTGCCGGGCATCCGCACCGCCGAATCCTGGGCCTATCCCGATCGCGAGCTGCGCGTGGCGGTGGATCTGAAGCGGCTGGCGGAGCTGGGCCTGACGCCGGGTCAGGTGGTGCAGGCGGTGCAGAGCGACAACGCGAACATTCCGGCCGGCAGCATCGATGTCGGCGCCCGCAGCTTCTCGCTGAAGACGTCCGGGGCCTACACCTCACTCGATCAGGTGCGCGCCACCGTGATCAGCGCCAGCGACGCGCGCACCGTGCGCGTGCGCGATGTCGCCGAGGTCAGCTGGGATACCGCCGAGCAACGCTACCTCGGACGCTACTCCGGCAAGCGCGCGGTATTCGTCACGGCCAATCAGAAGGACGGGGTCAACATCTTCGACATGCAAGCGCGCATCGATGCGGCGCTGGATCGTTTCGAGGAAGGCCTGCCAGCGCGGGTGACTCTGGAACGCGGCTTCAAGCAGAGCACCAATGTCGGCCATCGGCTTGATCGTCTCGGCATCGACTTCGCCATCGCCATTGGCCTGGTGACCATCACCCTGCTGCCGCTGGGCCTGCGCGCCGCCAGCCTGGTGATGATCTCGATCCCGCTGTCGCTGGCCATGGGCCTGGCCGGGCTGTACGCAATCGGCTATTCGCTGAATCAGCTGTCGATTGCCGGCTTCGTGGTCGCGCTCGGTCTGCTGGTGGACGATTCCATCGTGGTGGTCGAGAACATCGCCCGCTTCCTGCGCGAGGGCCACAGCCGCGAGGAAGCCGCGGTGAAGGCCACGCAGCAGATCTTCGTGGCCATCCTCGGTTGCACCGGCACCCTGCTGTTTGCCTTCCTGCCACTGCTGGCGCTGCCCGGCACCGCCGGCCAGTTCATCCGCGTGTTGCCGATGGCCGTGGTGTTCACCGTGATCGCCTCGCTGATCGTGGCCATCACCATCATTCCCTTCCTCGCCAGTCGCATCCTGCCGCGCCACGAACCGGCTGAAGGCAACCGCATCCTGCAGGCGGTCATGTCCGGCATTCATCGTTTCTACCGGCCGCTGCTGCACGTGGCGCTGGCGCGCCCGAAAACCACGGTTCTCGCCTCGCTGGGATTGTTCGTCGCCTCGCTGGCGCTGGTGCCGGTGGTCGGCTTCAGCCTGTTTCCCAAGGCCGACACGCCGCAGTTCCTGATCACCATCACCGCCCCGCATGGCGCCAGCATCAGCGAGACCGATCGCGCCCTGCGCTTTGTCGAGGAGCGGCTTGCCAGCCACGACGAGATCGAGTTCTGGTTCAGCAACCTCGGCAAGGGCAATCCCAAGATCTACTACAACATCATCCCGGCCGAGCAGTCCTCGAACCTGGCTGAAGTCTATGTGCAGGTGAAGAAATACGATCCGGACCTGACCCCGGCCTTCATCGACCGTCTGCGCGGCGAGCTGCGCGAGTACGCCAATGCGCACATCGTCATCAAGGAGTTCGAGAATGGGCCGCCGATCGACGCGCCCATCGCCATCCGCGTGCTCGGCAGTGAACTGGGCCCGCTCAAGGCATTGGCGGCCGAGGTCGAAGGCATCATTTCGTCCGTACCGGGCACTCGTGACGTCGACAATCCACTGCGGCTGGATCGCACCGATCTCAAGCTCAACCTGGACTCGGAAAAGGCGGCGCTGCTGGGCGTGCCGAGCGTGGAATTCGATCGCGCCGTGCGCCTCGCGGTCAGCGGCGTCGATGCCGGCGACTATCGCGATGAGTCCGGCGAGAGCTATGACATCGTTGTGCGCAGCGCCATCGACGGTCGACCGACGCTGGAGCAGCTCGACCAGGTGCGCGTGCCCTCCCTGAGCGGCGCGCTGCTGCCGGCCTCGCAACTGGCCCGGCTGGAATTCGAGCGCTCGCCGCCGCAGATTCAGCGCTACAACCGCGAGCGCACGGTCATCATCAGCGCTTTCACCGAAACCGGCTACAACACCGGCAAGGTCACGGCCGAGGTCATCGAGCGACTGGAAGCCATGAACTGGCCGCGCGGCTACCGCTTCGAAGCCGCCGGCGAAGTCGAGAGCAGGGCCGAGAGCTTTGCCGGCCTCGGCGCTGCCATGCTGGTGGCGCTGTTCGGCATCCTCGCCGTGCTGGTGCTGGAGTTCGGCAGCTTCCGTTCAACCCTGATCGTGGCCACGGTCATACCGCTCGGCGTGCTGGGCGGTCTGGTGGCGCTGTTCCTGACCGGCTACAGCCTGTCCTTCACCGCCATGATCGGCTTCATCGCCCTGGTCGGCATCGAGATCAAGAACTCCATCCTGCTGGTCGATTTCACCAACCAGCTGCGCGAAGACGGATTGAGCATCGACGAAGCGGTCGAGCGTGCCGGCGAAGTGCGTTTCCTGCCGATTCTGTTGACCAGTGCCACCGCCATCGGCGGCCTGCTGCCGCTGGCCGTACAGCAGGTCGGCATGTACTCGCCGATGGCCTGGGTGATCATCGGTGGCCTGATCTCCTCGACCTTGTTGGCCCGATTGGTGACCCCGGTGATGTACAAGCTGCTGCCGCCGACCCTGGACGCCAGCTGCGCCCGTGCACCAGAGGCGCCGATGAAGCCGGCGCTGGCCTGAAGCGGGGCACGGGGCACGGGGCACGGGGCACGGGGCACGGGAAAGGCTAGCCCGCATTTCTCACACCTGTTGCGGAAGATCGCGCAGGGCTTTGCGACTAGCGCAAGGCGCGACGACGAGGAATGGTGATTCCATTGCGAGGAGGAGCAACGCAGCGATAGTCGCAAAGAACCAGCGAGGGCCGCAAAGCGGGCAGATGCAGCCAAACTCTCTGTGACTGGTGCGTGCCTCGGAATCGCCTTGTGCCACTAGAAGATTGGGGGCATCTGCTCGCGCAGGTGTGAGAAATGCGGGCTAGACGGCTCCTACCCCGGACCTGAGGGATCTGTAGATCCAGACTTGTCTGTATCTACGAGAGCCTGGCACCGGCAACCAGTAGCAGCCGGGCTCGGGCTCTGACTGTGGGAGCGGGCTCTGCCCGCGATGGTTGGGTCCGAGCCACATCGATCGCGGGCAGAGCCCGCTCCCACAGTCAGGACCTCCTGCAGCTTGCCGGTGCTGTGATACATACCCATGCCGGCTAAGATGGGCCGGTCAACGTTGCCACAGGGATTTCCATGGTTCTGTTTCCACGATTCCGCGCGCTCGCCGGGCTGCTCTGCCTGCTGACGCTGCTGAGCACGCCAGCTCTCGCCGCAGGGGACGCCTGTGGCTATGTCAGCGCCCCGGCCAAGCCGCCGCAGTCAGAGGATCTCTACCCCGCCGACATCCGCCGTATCGATGGCGAGGATCTGCCCAGGCGCGTACAGAACCGCTACCGCCTGCCGGTGGGCAAGCACGCCATCGCCATCCAGGAGCGGGTCGCCGATACCCCGCGCGGCTATACCAAGCTGCGCAAACTCGGCAACAAGGCGGTGCCGCTGGTCTACAAGATCATCGAAATCGAAGTGCAGGCCAACACCAACCATCAGATCAGCGCCCGCCTGTATCCGGACAGGATCAGCGCCAGGGCGCCCAATGACTTCTGGGAGCCAGTGATCTGGCGCAGCGTGGAGGAGAGCTGCTCATGAACCGTGACCCCAGCCAGGTGCTGGCTCCAAAGCTGATCGCGGCGGCACTGGACGAGCTGTGGTCGCCGCGGGTGGTGGCCGAACTTGACGACAATTACGTCAAGGTGGCGAAGGTGCAAGGTACGCTGGGTTGGCACGCGCACGCCGATGAAGATGAACTCTTCTACGTGCTTGCGGGCCAGTTCCGGATCGAGATGGAAGCACACACCGTCGACCTCGGCCCGGGGCAGATGTACGTGGTGCCCAAGGGCGTGCGCCACAATCCGATAGCGCACGAGGAGTGCCTGATCATGCTGATCGAGCGCAAGTCGACGCGACACACCGGTGAAGAGCAGACCGAGTTCACGCGAACGCTGGAGCAGCAGTTGCGTCCGCTTTGAAGGGCAGTTGCCGGCGGATGCACTTCACGGGATCGCGAGCGCGGTGCAGGATTGCGCGTCTGCATTGCACAAGGACGGTTGGCCATGTCGATCACACCCGAGAATCTGCCCGCGGATGTGCGTGAAGCCCTGGCGCGCGGCGAGACCATCGAGGCCATCAAGCGGTTGCGCGAGCATGGCCAGTTCAGTCTGAAGGAGGCCAAGGATCTCATCGATCAGCACCGGCTCTTAGCGCTTGCCCCGCGTCAGACCGGTTCCCCCGACAGCGGCTTGCCGGACGACGTGCGCGCGGCGCTGGCCCGCGGGGAAAAGATCGAGGCGATCAAACTGCTGCGCGGGCACACGGGCCTCGGTCTCAAGGAGGCGAAAGATTGGGTCGAGGCGCTCGATCCGCCGGCGACGAGCAGTTCGACCACAGCACCCACTGTCGCCCGCGCCAGTTCCAGCTGGTGGTGGTTGATCGCCGTCATCCTGGCCGCGGTCGCCGCCTTTGCGCTGCTGCGTGGTCCGGGTGCAGAAGCGCCGCTGTGAGTGGCGCCGGCGGGGCGTCTGGAAACGCACGGCATGCCAGTTGGCCTGCGCCATGGGCCGCGGACCATGAGCGACTTTGCTGGTTGCAGTCGCTTTGAGGAGGGCCGCGCGCCTGCGCGGCCGCTCTTGATTTCCCGTCAACGAAAAGCGGCGCCGCAGCGCGGCGCCTTCCAAAGGCGAACGCAGTGGCAATACGACCCGGCGCTCTTGAAAGCGTGCGTCTGGATTGCTTCGCTACGCTCTCCATGAACCCAGATCGTAGGTTGTTGATTTGCTGTTGTAGGTCACGTTGCTCGCGTAGCGAGCTACGTGACGCAACTCGATGTCACGTAGTCCGCTGACGCGGACAACATGACCTACGACGGCGGGTTCATGGCCGGTGGGCAGCATCGGGCCGATACAGGTGGCTCTCCATGAACCCATATCGTAAGCCGTTGATTTGCTTTGTTCACCTGTAGGAGCGCCCTTGCGGCACGACCGCTGCTTCGGACGTGCGGCTTGCCGGTCGCGACGCGAGGTCGCTCCTACAGGCAGCTTGTGGTTCATGGCCCGTGGACAGTTTCACGCCGGAACAGGTGGCTCGCAATGACACCGAGGGTTCATGACCAGTGGCCACGATCGGACCGAAACCCTTGCCTCTGGACGAACCCATGTCTCACGCGGTCGATCCTGGCTAGCCCTTCCGAAAGGCCTCCGGATGCTGCTTCCCGGCATCGCCGATCTGGTCCCAGACCGCTCTGGAATCAACCCAGATGTGGTGCGCCACGCGCAGTTTCTCACCGCCTTCGGTGATGGATCCCGCCGGCACAAACACGGTGCCGGGGTTGTTGTCGCCGGGCACTGGCGAGCCGCAGATCCGACAGAACCAGGTCTGCCAGTCGGCACCCGGTTTGATCCAGCTGCTGATCAGATCCTGGCCTCGAATCCAGCGCAGACGCTCGGTGGGAACCACCACCACGGCAATGCCATTGCTGCCGGTGGAACGCCGGCAGATCGAGCAGTGGCAGACATAGACCTCGCTCAGATCCTGGTCGATCTCGAATTCGATCCCGCCACAGTTGCACTGGCCTTTGGCCATGGCAATGCCTCCGTCGTTTCCGTACGCACGATTATCACGCTGCAGGCGATGCGTGGCGCGGCCCCGGCGCGCGCGGATCTACCGTCGAGCGAAGCGCAGATTCACGCTGACGGCCGCGACGGGCCCTGCCGGGCGCCGCGCGCTCGGTGACCCTCCGGCTCAGACGGACCCTGCCGGAGCGCGGACCCGGCCTACAAGGGAAGATCTGGGCCACGTAGACCGCTTTACGACCAACGTGACCTGCATTCATGGCGGCCTACAATGGTGGACCGTGATTGACGAAGGAGAATCAGGTCATGAGCAAGAAGCTGCTGCTGGTGGACTACGAGAACGTCCAGCAGGTGGACCTGAGCCGATTGGACGACAGCTACGAGGTCATCATCTTCGTCGGCGCCACCCAGAAGAGCGTGCCGATCGAGCTGGTGACGCAGGCACAGAAGCTGGGACAGCGGGTGGACTGGCATCGGGTCGACGCGGTCGGCAGCAATGCGCTGGACTTCCACATCGCCTGCCACCTGGGCCGGGTCATCGAGCGCTCGCCACAGCAGCAATGCCTGGTGCTGAGCAAGGACAAGGGCTTCGATCCGCTGTTGCGCCATCTGAACAAGGAAGGCCTGAAGTGCCGGCGGCTCAACAGTCTGCTGGAGCTGGATCCGAAGACCGCGCCGCCGACCGAAGACGCCAACACCAAGCGCGTGATCGAACTGCTCGGCAAGACCGACAAGAAGGGCCGCCCGCGCAAATTGAAGACCCTGACGCAGACCGTAGCCGCCTTCTTCCAGAAGAAGATTCCGCCCGAGGAAGTCAGCCGCATCATCGACACGCTGTTTGCCAACAAGCTGATCTCCGAGACCAACGGCAACGTCAGCTACGATTTTTGAGCGGGGCACGAGGCACGAGGCACGGGGCACGGGGCACGGGGCACGGGGCACGGGGCACGGGGCACGGGGCACGGGGCACGGGGCACGGGGCACGGGGCACGGGAAAAGGCTACGGGCTTCGGGCTCTGGTAGGTCCAGACTTGTCTGGACGCTCTTGGCAACGTGCTGGGGAAGCGCAACAGCCACTTCGACGCGGGCTCTTGATTCTACGTGCCCTCTTGCCCTCGTGCCCTCAGCCCTGACACCGAACCGCTCACCCCGTCCCACGTCTCCGGGCCGCGGGCCACCAGCGCAACACCATCAACACGGCAAAGACCGCGGCAAAAATGATCGGCCAGGTCAGGTCAGCCTTGACCAACCAGGCGTAATGCAGCAGCACCAGCACACCGATCAGGTAGACCGCGCGATGCAGCTGGCCCCAGCGGCGACCGAGGCGGCGCATCATGCCGCGGGTGGACGTGATTGCCAGCGGCAGCAGCAGCAGCCAGGCGGAAAATCCGACGGTGATGTAGGGGCGTTTGACGATGTCGGCCCACAGATGCGAGAGGTCAAAACCCAGATCCAGCGCCGCATAAACGCCAAGGTGCAGACTGGCATAGAAGAAGGCAAACAGTCCCAGCAGCCGGCGCAGGCGTATCCACGGCGCCCAGCCGCTGAGCCGCCGCAGCGGCGTCATGGCCAGGGAGGCGCCCAGACAATACGCAGCCCAGTCACCGGTCTGATGGGTGAGATAGGCGATGGGATCGGCGCCGAGCGCATTCGGCTCACGACCGCTCTGCACCAGGAACATCAGCCAGACCAAGCGCAGCGCCGGGGCCAGCAGCAGCGGCCACAGCGCGCATTTGATCCAGACCACCCGATCGATAGCCTTGAAGGGCGTCGCGTTCAATACAGCGTCTTCGGATCCATGCCCTGATACAGGTGCGCCACCTGCTCGGCATAGCCATTGAAGGGCAAGGTCGGAATCCGCGCATTGAACAGCGAGCGGCCTTCAGCCAGACGACGCTCGCTGGCCTGACTCCAGCGCGGATGGTCGACCTCGGGATTGACGTTGGCATAGAAGCCGTACTCGTCGGGCGCCAGCGATTTCCAGGTGGTCAACGGCTCGCTCTCGAGGAAGCGGATGGCAACAATGGCCTTGATGCCCTTGAAGCCGTACTTCCACGGCACCACCAGCCGCAGCGGCGCACCGTTGGCATTCGGCAGCTCGCGTCCATACATCCCGGTGACCAGCAGCGGCAAGGGATTGAGCGCCTCGTCCAGACGCAAGCCTTCCCGATAGGGCCAGTTGAGCACCGCCTGCCGTTGCCCGGGCATGCGTGCCGGGTCGTACAGGGTCTCGAAAGCCACGTAGCGTGCGGCGCTGGTGGGCTTGAGCGCCTCGATGACCTTGGCCAGAGGCACGCCCAGCCAGGGAATCACCATCGACCAGGCTTCCACGCAGCGCATGCGGTAGACGCGCTCCTCCCGAAAAGCCGGCTTGACCAGATCATCCAGATCGAATGTGCCGGTGCGCTCGGCCAGACCCGAAACCTCGACCGTCCACGGACGTGGCTTGAAGTTCTTCGCGTTCTTCGCCGGATCGGACTTGTCGGTGCCGAACTCGTAGTAGTTGTTGTAGGTGGAAGCCTGCTCGAAGCTGGTCTGCGCTTCGTTGGTATCGAAGGGGCCCAGCGGCGCCTTGGGCGTCGCATCCGCGGCGGCCGTCGTTGCGCCGGAATCCGCCGAACCACAGCCGGCCAACAGCCCAAGGCTGCCCATGCCGAGGAGTCCCAGCAATTCGCGACGCCGGCGGTATACGCCTTCAGGCGTGATTTCCGAAGCGGCCATGGGTGGTGGTCTGCGGATGAGCATGGGGTGACCTTGTGCGGCAGTGATCGTCTGGACTGGACCGGACCGGACGCAGGCTTGCGATCTTACGCGCGCCACGGGAACATGCGCTGTGCGGCTGGCTGCTGCCATCGGAGACCTGACATGACTGCAAGCCCCCATGTCCCACTGAGCGGCGGCTGTGGCTGCCGCTTTCTGCGGTATCAGCTCGAATCCCCACCCTTGATCGTGCACTGCTGTCATTGCCGCTGGTGCCAGCGCGAGAGCGGTAGCGCCTTTGCCTTGAATGCCGTCATCGAGACCACCCGGATCACCCTGCTCCGCGCCGCACCCGAATGGGTCGATACGCCGTCGGCCAGCGGCAGGGGCCAGCGCATCGCCCGCTGCCCGCAGTGCCGCATCGCGGTCTGGAGTCATTATGCAGGTGCCGGCGACGCACTCAGTTTCGTGCGCGTTGGCACCCTGGACGATCCTGATCAGGCGCCTCCGGATGTGCACATCTACACCGAGTCAAAACAGCCCTGGGTGCTGCTGGCGGAGGGTGTACCGACCTTCGCCCAATACTATCAAGCCCGCGAAGTCTGGCCAGAACAGAGTCTGCGGCGTCGGGAAGATGCCGTGGCCCCGGCCTCCAAGTGAAGGCGCGGGCTTGCCAAGAACACCATCCACCATCAGGAGTTCGGGTCATGCATGGCAATACGCGGTCGGCGGCGCTCTGGTTGGGAATCGTGTCACTTGTCTGCAGCGCTGCGGCGGGAGCGCAAGCCGCAGACCACTGTGCCTTCGAATGCACGCTCAAACGCCATCTGGATGCCATCCAGGCGCGTGATTTCCAGGCCTTCGAGGCTACGCTGACACGCGGCCCGCGACTGAGCTTCATTCTGCCCAACGGCAAGTATTTCGACGATGCGGGCGCCTATCGCGAGATGCTCAAGGCCTGGTTCGACGAGACCGGCTGGACATTCAATTACCGCACCGTGGCCATCGAGCAGACCGCAGACATGGGCCATGCCCTGTTGCTGGTCAGCTACGACGAGGCCGATCGCGGCGGCCAGCCCTACCATGCCGATCACTACCTGTCCCTGCTGTTCAGGCGTGAAGGCGACGGCTGGTTTCTGGTCCATGATCAGAACACCGGCACGGAGCTCGAATCAGGCAAGGCTGCGCCAGCCGAAACAACCAGCGCCAAGGAGCAAGCGCCATGAACCGACTGCTGATCCTGCTCGTCGCGCTGTTGCTGCCGCTGTGCCTGACTGCCGAAGAACCGAAACTGGATCCTGCTGCGCTGCAGCATTCGGTGGCACAACTGCGCAATGCCATCGGCCGCTGGGAGGTGCAGACCGAATTCCTCAATGAAGACGGCAGCGTGGCCAAGGCTGTTGATGGCAGCTACGAATTCGAATGGGTGGTGCCCGACCGTGTGGTTCGCGGCCGCAACGAAATTCCCGAGATGAAGCAGGCCTCGGGTATCCTTTTCTACATCAACGAGGCTGCCGCCATCATCGAGATGGCGGCGGTGGGACGTGACGGCAAGCTCTGGGTGATGACCGGGCCGCTGGGCAGCGAAGAGCGACTGTCGCAGGTGTACGCCACTGCCGACGGTGGCATGGGCCAGCTGCGCTTCACCCGCTTCAACATCGAGGATGACCGCTTCGAATCGCGCATGGAATACACCGACGATGGCGGCAAGAGCTGGAAGCCCGGCAACCACCAGGTGTTCAAGCGGGCTGCTAATGTAGCGTCATCGAAACCACGAGATCCGGACCTTGATTGATCCAGCCGCAGAGCAGGCCAACGAGTCGGCCATCGACGACACACCGCCCCGCATCCAGGAAGACCGACTCTGGGCCGACAAGGGTTGGACCGCCAAGGTCCTCAAGAACGAGGATGACGAAGGCTGGGCCGTCGCCATGACCCCCGACGGCGAGTCCGAGCCGGCTCTGGTGGGCCCCTGGACCATGGGTCGCGACAAGAAGAATCCCAAACCGCTGGATGCCAACGCCTTCGCCACGCTGGTCAAGACCGCCTCGGAAGTGATCATGCGCCACGAGCAACAGGCGCACGCGGCGCTGCACAAGAGCACCAAGGTCGCCGTCAAGAACGGGCGCGTCAAGGTGCTGCTGGATATCGTGCCCGACGAGGACGAACCCTACGCCGAACTGAGCGCCGTCGATGATGACGGCGAGGAACTGGCGCGACAGCGCGTCGCCGCCAGTTTCCGCTTCAACCACGACGTCGCCAGCGCCTGGGTGGCGGCTGGATACCCGAAGCTGGAGCAGTCGTAGGCGCGCCCCTTAGGTTACCTGTCGGTGCGCCCATCTGAGCTCAGCTGGGCTTCACGGCACACCTGAGGGAGGCCCGGTCGCCCCAGTCGGTGCGCTTATTCGCGCATCAAACTGACGGCGATCCCGGGGGTCCATTTTTTGTCCGCAAAGGACGCAAAGGACGCGAAGATTTCAAAGCTTGGCCGGCTAGGCGCGATCTCTGGCGACACCGCCAGCCGACATCTTGGAACCGCTCTACTTTGCGTCCTTTGCGTCCTTTGCGGAAAATGTTTTGATTCAGCTACTTGCGGAATTTTTGGTGAGAGAGCCGATTCATCCGCGATCCTTGGCCGGATTGGCGGAGCTTATCGCGGGCAAAGCCCGCTCCCACAGGTGAGGCCCGCGACTGGTACGCGGATCGGCGGTCGCGACGCAAGGTCGCTCCACAGCTCGTTCACCGAAACCCGGCCGCCTTGCCTACGTCGTTGACGTGATCGATCAACTCATAGCAGAGCACGATGGCGCGCTCATCAGAGCTCCAGAAGGCGTTGGCCTTGCCGCAGTCCTGAGCCACGAGACGCACCACCGGCTTGCCTTGAGGGTATTTGAACTGGCGCAGCAGGCCCTGCAACTGCTCCAGCAACTTCAGCTCGCGAGCGCGGGCCGCGGCGCTGATGGTGCGCACCGACTCGGGCTGCAGATAGTTCACTGGCGCCAGAAAGCCATCGAATTGCTGCGCCTGGGTCACCGCCTGCGCGCGCAGATAGGCCGACCAGGACGCAGCGTTGCTGTCCGCCTCGGCTATGCACTTCTCGCGCCGTTCCGGCGGCAAGCCGACGCGCGCCGCCAGCGGTTCCATGATCTGCGGATCGGCGCCGTACAGCAGGCACGCAATCTGGAAGCCACGCTGCTCATCCATGCCGTGCTCATCCCACCACGGCAGCTGTTCGCGCTTGAGACCACTCTGCTGGCCTGAGGCCATCCACCATTCGACGGCGGCGACGGCGTCGGTCCCGTTCTCGGCGCCATCGGGCGACATCCACCAGGTCGCAAATCGGTCAGCGGCATCCTCTTCGCGGCCCAGCACCGGAATCTGGTACAGATCGACCAGCCCGTGCCCCAGTTCATGCAGCATGACAAAGCGCAGCGTGCCACTGACAAACTGATTCAGTGTGGTGCTCTGTTTGAACATCGCTTGCGGCGGCGCCAGGCGTATCGACTCGGCTGCCGAATGCAGCGGAAGGGTCGCCAGCAGCCCGAACAGGTACAGGCGCAGTCGAGTGGACATCATTGCTGGAGGCTCCGTGCTCGCCATCGGAATGAGGGCCGTTCGCGGAAGTCTGCGGTATTCAGTGACTCAGGAGAACCCGCAGCCGCGCCCCGCCGTCCCGGCACCTGCCATGTTCATGGCATTCGCCTGCCCACCCAGATGTCTAGGCTGATCTGACCCGGCCACCTGGGTCGTACCCGCCCTGACGAGATCTGGAAGACATGCACCCCACTCGAACATACATTGCGCACCTCCTGGCGCTGGCTCTGACCGGGCTGGCATCGACCGCGGCATTCGCCGACACCGATGGCGTGCCCTCACTCCAGCTCACACCGACAACCCTCAACTTTGGCGATGTCACGGTGGGCAACAGCAGTGCCGCGGCCACCCTGACCGTCCAGGGCAATCCGGGCAACCGCGGCTTTGATCAACTGGCCAATGTCAGCATCACCCTGCCCTCGGGCTGGCTGCGCAGCGGTGGCACCTGCCCCAGCGCCGGCGCGGCGCCCAATCCGTGCACCATCGGCGTGGTGTTCTCACCGCAGCTTGTGGGGGTGCAGAACGGCAATGCTCAGGTCAGTGCCTCGGTTTACGGCAGCAATCCAATCACGAGTACCGCTGCGCTGACGGGTACCGGCCTGCCCTCGGCCGCCGTGCCGGCGCCGAGTCTGGACCGCCTTGGATTGCTCACCCTGATTGGCTTGACGCTGGCCATCGGCATGGCCGTGGTACGGCGCCCGCATTGATTGACCCTTTGACGCAGCAGCCCGGCCCGCGCCTTGCGGGTCGGTTTTTTTTGCCCAATCAGACACAAGAAAAGGGCCCGACCCGCCTTGCGCGGATCGGGCCCTTCTTCATCACAGCATCAGAACTTGACGGCAGCCTTGGCGTACCAGAAGCGACCCGGCAGGTCGTAGTTGGAAGCGTCGTAGCCGTTCAACGAGCAGGTCAGACAGGTCGGCGCGTCCTTGTCGAAGACGTTGTTGACACCGGCCGTCAGGGTGGCCGCCAGGAAGTCCTCCGGCAGACGCCAGCTCAGCTGCAGATCGTTGTAGGTGGTGCCGCCGAGGCGATTGATCGACAGGCTGTCGTCGTTCGCATTCGGGTCTGAACACAATCCCAGGCTGGTGAAGCTGTTGGGCGTACCATCGAGGAAGTCGCTGCAGCTTTCTTCCAGCTTGGACGTGTAGCGCATGGTCCAGGCTGCACTGACCGAACCCAGCGTCCAGCCCAGCTGCAGATTGCTGCTCCAGCGCGGAATGCCGCTGTCGTTGAGTTCACGCCCCACTTCGCGCGGCTCGACCAGTCCACCTGCGCCCACGGCCTCGTAGTCGTTGACGATGGTGTTGCGCCAGGCCACGGTGAAATCACCCATGTCCGATTCCGGCAGCGTCCAGTAGAAGTTGACATCGACGCCATCGGTGTCGATGCGACCGAGGTTGGTCAGACGGTTCTGGAAACCGGCGATGTTGCCGGTCTGGTTGCGGACGATGCCGTTGCAATAGGTGTCGTCCAGCGTGCCCACGCACAGATCCAGCTGGGTCTGCGCATCCAGGGCCTGGATCGCGCCCTTGAGCTTGTGCTTGTACCAGGTCAGTTCCACATCAAAGCGCCGTGACCAGCCGGTGTTCTCGGCCCAGGCTGGGCTGTAGACGAAGCCCAGCGTGGTGCTGTCGGCGGTTTCCGGCTCCAGCTCATCATTGCCACCGGTGACCACCGAGATCTGCGGGTTGGGCTGCTGATAGTTGGCCGGAACACCCAATGCCTGACAGTTGGCGACGATGTTGGCCGGAACGCCGCTGTTGCTGCCATAACCCGAGCAGGGATCGTTCAGCACTGCATCGAAACGCGAGGCCGAGCCGAACAACTCGCCGATGGACGGCGCCCGGAAACCTTCGGCAAAGCTGCCACGGATGGTGAAGTCGTCATTGACCTGCCAGCGCATGCCGAGCTTGCCGGTGCTCTCGCCGCCAAAGGTGGAGTAGTCGGAGTAGCGGCCTGCCAGGCTGAAATCCAGGGCCTTGGCGAAGGCCGTGTCGGACAGTACCGGGATCGCCAATTCGGCGTAGTACTCGTTGACATCGTACTTGCCGCTGGTCGGCAGCGAGGGCACGCCATTGCTTTCGCCCGACACGGTCACGGCATCGGGCTGGAAGAAGCCGTCCTGCTCGCGGTGTTCGTAGCCTGCCGCAAAAGCCAGCGCGCCGGCTGGCAGATCGAACAGATCGCCGGAGATATTGGCCGAGATCATCTCCAGGTTGTTGGCGCTGCGATCCACGCCCACGTACTGGATGTAGCTCAGCATTTCCGGGGTGATGGTGCCGGGACCGCCGAAGAAGTCCAGCGGCACGCAGGGCGCGGTGCACTGCGATACCGGCCCCAGCGCACGGGCGATTCGGGCGATGTTGTAGCTGCCGTAGAAGACCTGTTCGGCTTTGTTCTCGCTGTTGACGTAGTTCAGGTCCCAGAACAGACCATTGCCCACATCCAGACTGCCTTCCAGACCGGTCGAGATGTACCAGGTATCGACATCCTGCTGGTAGATGCGCGGACCGCCTTCGATCGGGCGGCGACCGATGAAGATGAAGTTGCTGTTGGCGTCGAGGGTGAAGCCGAAAGGATTGAAGGGATTGGTGCGATCGATCGAAATGGTGTCGGCCAGCCCACCAGTACCGGCACCCGGGCCGACGAAGATCGGTTCCGGTGCAGCCTGGTTGGTCGACTCACGTGTGTTGTACAGGGTCTTCAGATACCAGGTGGTGTTGTCGGTGAGTTCCACCCGCACCTGACCGAACAGACCGGTGCGCTTGCTCGGCGTCAGCAGCAGGTTGAACTGCGAGAAGTTGAAGCGATCGGCACCCGTGAAATCCTGGAAGCCGCCAGAGGCCGGGTTGGCCGGATTGTAGACCGGACGACCGCTGAGCCCGTTGGTCAGGGTCAGATCGAGCTCGTTGTTGGTGTTCGGATCAACAAAGATGAAGCGGCCGCGCGGCGTGGCCGAGCTGCCGCGGGTGACGCCGGTACCCGGCACCGGAAAGCTCGATTGCTCGCGGTCACGCGACAGGATCTCTTTCTGGTCGTAGCGGCTCGCGGAGATGAAGAAACTGGCGCGGTCGGTGCTGCCGCCGTAGGAGACATCGCCGCTGGCAGTTTCGCCATCACCTTCGTCCCACTGGCCGTAGTAGAGGTTGACCAGTCCACCTTCCAGGTCGCGGCGGGTGATCACGTTGACCACACCGGCAATGGCGTCCGAGCCATAGATCGACGAGGCGCCGTCTTCCAGCACTTCGATACGCTCGACGATGCTGAGCGGAATGGTGTTCAGATCGACCGCCGGACTGACGCCCGAGGCCGAAGACTCGTTGACCCAGCGGATGCCATCGACCAGTACCAGCACGCGCTTGGCGCCGAGGTGACGCAGATCGACCGTGGTCGAACCCGCACCCACGCCGCTGCCATCGGGCGGATAGCCGAAATTGCCGCTGGAATTGAATTTGGTGTTGAGCGAGGAGCCACTGCCGGACAGCTGCTGCAGCACGTCGCCGATGCTCTGCAAGCCACTGGTTTCGAGCTGTTCGCGGGTAATCACATTCACCGGCGTCGCTTCGGCCACCTCGGCCTTCTTGATGCGTGAACCGGTCACATCGATGCGCTGCATGGTCTGCTCATCCTGAGCCACGGCGGCGGCGCCGAAGCCCATGAGTGCCAATGCCAATGCGCGTACGACGAGCCGCGTGCGCGGCTGGCGAGTCTTGAACGACATATCGCGATCCCTCTTGTTCGAGTTCTGGTGGTGTGGTGTCGCCAGTTCCCCCGACTGGCGCGCGCTGAATCTAACGACAATTTGACACAATTGACACCATTACTTCATGCACGCACGAAGGTCTTGAAGGGCGGGAATTCGGAGCGGCAGGGGAGTGTCGCAGTCGGCGCTGGCAAAGCGCTGATTCGCCCACCAAACAGGGGGCGATCTCGGGGTTTCATTTTCTTGTCCGCAAAGGACGCAAAGGTCGCGAAGAATTCAAATCATGGTGGGCTGCGCGGCAATCTCTGGCTACACCACCGGCTGACAACTTGGAATCGCTCTACTTTGCGTCCTTTGCGTCCTTTGCGGAAGATGTTGTTATTGAGGCACTTGCGGCACATTTGGTCGGGGCCAGCAAGCCCCCGGCCTTGACCGCTACTCCAGACCGTCGGCGAACATCAGCCCGCCCTTGAGCTCGCTCCAGTGCTGCAGCAGCGCAGTCAATGCCTGGGGCGTCGCTGTGGATGCCGGCTGTCCGGCCTGGCCATTGCGATTGATGCCATGGCAGCCGTCACAGGTGCGGATTTCGCCCGGCTGCAGCGTCAGCCAGAAGCGCTCGCGCACCACCGGCGTGCCGTCGGGCGCGGTGGTCTGCCAGCTCAGCGCACGCTGCGTGGGCACGAAGATCGCCGTGGAGCCGTCGGCGAAGATCGGGGAGGAGCCCTCCGGACCCGTGGCATTGGGCAGGTTGTGACTCAAGGCCGCGGCTTCGTGCAAGAAGCGCGGAACCACGCGGCGACCCGGGTTGGGGGTGCTGGTGCCGCCGATGCCGCGCACCTGATCGCCCTGCACCAGCTGGAAGTGGGCGATGTCGTAGAGGGTGCCGGCAGCGCCCACGGTCTGCACGCCACCTGGCACCCTCAGGTTGTAGGGCTGCTGCTGGTCGGCGTCGTCCCGGAAGGTGTTGTTGCGGACCACGATCAGCCCGAGGTTCTGCGCTCGCAGAAACTGTCTGAAGGTCGATTCCGCCACCGCCGCATTGGCAAAAGCCTGCTGCTCGGGGTTGGCCAGTGGTGCCGCCAGAACCGGGCTCGGCGCTGTCTGGGCGCGCACTTCCACCGGGCTCAGTTCCCACAGCTCGCCGCTGTAGCTGACCATCTGATCCGGATTCCACCAGTTGACGTTCTTGTTGATGCCCGAGGTGAGACTGGCTCCCGCGGTCTGGAAACCACCGCTGCCGGTCGTCATCAACTTCAGGCGGAAACGATAGTTCGGGATCGGCGCCGTGGCGGTACCGAGGTTGGCCAGTTCGTTCTGCTCGGTGGTGTGGGCGACCACGATGCTGCCGTCGCTGAGCACGATCGGATTGCGATAGTGCCCGGAGTGATCCGGCGCCGGCGTGGTGCCGAAAGTGCTGCGCGGCGTCAGGTATTCGATGACCACATCGTCCGGATTGACCGATGGCCCGGCCACCAGACGTACCAGCTGGCCCGAAGCATGCGTGGCAAACTCTGGAGCATCGATACCCACGTAACGGCCGGGCTGGGTGGGGTCCTCGGCGATCTGGAACAGGTTCTCGATATCGTTGGGATTGGTGCGTCCTGACACTGCGGAGATGAACTCCGTGAGGTTGGGATCGGTGGCGAAACTGCGATCAAAGTACTCATGCAGCTCATGCCGGCCGAGATGGTTCAGCAGCTCGGCCTGGGTGCCGTCCTGCGCCAGCTGCCAGGGGAAGAAATTGTTGAAACGATGGCCATTGACCGGCGCACCGGGCGGCGCCACCCGCGGCTCGGGAAAGTCCTCGGTGATGCCGACCGCCAGCGGCGCGTTGGCCGCTTCGCTCAGCCAGTCGAAGTTGCCAAAGGGATTGCCGGCCTGATCGGCCTGCTGATCGCGCTGCAGATGATCCCAGCGGGTGAACAGCAAGCGGCCGAAACTGTCGACGATCGGATCGAAGTCGCCCGAGGGCGAATGATCCAGCAGCTTGAGATCGCCGGTCGCCGGATTCAATCGCCACAGGCCGGTCACGGTGGCGGTCGATTCGTACTCGTCATGCTGCGGATACAGGTGCGCAGCGCCGTTGCGCGGCCTGTCCGAGGCGAACACCAGGGTGCCGTCGGACAGATAGGCCGGCATCACGTTGTTGTACTGGCTCGGCTGATTGGGGACCAGCGTGATCGACACCGTCTGGCCCTGGCCGAAACCGGTGATCTCGTACAGCTGCCAGCGATAACTCTGCACCACGAACTGCTGCGGCGGCGAACCGACGACCATCGAGAACACCGCCTTGGTGCCGTTCCAGTGCACGGCCGGATCGCGCACGGCAATGGCATTGGCACCCTGAAAGCCGCTCATGCCGAAACCGGCCACGGCGGTCAGATTGCGCAGGCTGCCGTCACCGTAGCGGATCCACAGATCGCCACCCCGGTAGACCGATGCCGGGCTGGCCAGATGATTGGCAAAGGTCGACCCGACGGTGGCAAAGTCGACGGGCACCGGGACCTGGGTGACAAACAGGATCGGATTCGGGGTGGACTGGGCGCAGGCAGCGTGGGCGGTCCAGATCAGGGTCAGCGGCAACAGCAGCGAAGCGCGCATGGCGGGCACCAGATATCGGCCGGGAAGGCATGCTAGTCCACGCAATCTGGCACGAAACCGGGTCGCGTCCGCGGTTCGGCGAGTTCACAAACTGCACACTTTCCGACAAACGGTAGGTCCGTTGCGCTGTTGTTCTCCGTTCTTGCTGTCCATGAGCGCCCCTGAACCGCTCAGCCGGCGCAGATCAGCCCAAAGGCGGCACGCCGGCCCCTACAACTGCCGATCGGAATTTGTCGATGACCCGCTTGACCCCATTCGCCCTACTGCTGATGAGCCTGACCATGACCGCAAACGCCCAGGATCCCGCCAGCGCCGATAGCTTCGAGCGCGAAGCCTTGAAGGCCCTCAAGGCCGCCCATGCCGCCAAGAAGAGCGTGTATCTGCACGTCGGTGGCCAGACCATCGGCGGCGCCGTGACCGCCATCGGTCCGGACGTGGTGATCCTGCGCAACCGCGAGCACGAAACCATCATCGTCCGCCGCGAGCGCATTGATGCGGTTGAGGCGGATTGATTTCTGATTGAGGGCGAAAACCGGGAAGTGGCGCGGTTCGTAGCGAGAAGCCGGTCGCAAAGGACGCAAAGGAAAAGCAGAGAGAACGCGAAGAAGAGCGATCAGAACGTCGGGCCGCGCTGACAGGTCAGCCGTCGGAGCGAAACCAATATTGGCCGGACACTGCCCGCAAGCAAGAAGTCGGCATCATTGCGAGCCACCTGTATCGCCCCGACACTGCCCACGGGCCATGAACCCTGGCAGGTACGACGCGGCTTTGAGGAGGGACGCGCGCCTGCGCGGCCGCTCTTGATCTCCGCTCAGCGCAAAGCGGCGCCGCAGCGCGGCGCCCTCCACAAGAGCGACCCGATATCCCCGGCGCCCGGCGCTGGAATGCGGTTCATGGAGAGCGCAGCGAAGCAATCCAGGAGTGTGCGGCGCTACCCTGGATTGCTTCGTCGCTGCGCTCCTCGCAATGACGCATCAACAACTTACGATATAGGTTCATGGAGAGCCACCTGTAGGAGAGCCGTTGCGGCGCGACCGTTGCTTCGGCGTGCCGCTTGGCGGTCGCGACGCGAGGTCGCTCCTACAGGCAGCTTGTGGTTCCTGGCCCATGGGCAGTGTCGGGCCGAAACAGGTGGCTCGCAATAACGCCGTGTTGTCGTCGGACCGGCCCGGACGCTATCGCCTCGATGTCCGCAAAGCGTCCAGGCAAGTCTGGACCTGCAACAGCACCGAAGCCCCCAGCCTTTCCCGTGCCCCCTGCCCCGTGCCCCGTCAAGGACACTGGATCGGCGCCGGCTCGGCCTTGCCGCCGAGGCCCGGAATCATCGCCGACAGCCGTTGCGGGCTGCCGTCGATGCGCCAGTCGTAGAGCACGCTGAAGGCCAGCACGCGGGCGATGTATTCGCGGGTTTCCTTGTAGGGCACGGTTTCCACCCACAGGTCCCAGGGCGGCAGTGGCTCGCCGATCCAGCGCTTCACGGCGCCGATGCCGGCGTTGTAGGCGCCGGTGGCCAGCACCGCGTTGCCGTCGAGATTACCCATGCGCAGACTGAGATAGGTGGTGCCCAGGCGAATGTTGTGGGCTGGATCGGTCAACGGGGCCGAACGGATGCCCAGTGATTTGGTCACGGCCGCGGCGGTCTGCGGCATCAGCTGCATCAGGCCGCGCGCGCCCACCGGTGATCGGGCATTCGCATTCCACGCGCTTTCGGCACGGATCAGACCGTAGACCCAGGCCGGCGGCAAGCCGGTGCGCCTCGATTCCTGGACCACCGTATCGGTGTACAGCAGCGGAAAGCGGGCCTCGTACTGGCGCATCAGCGTGTCGGTATTCAGCGTGAAGATCGCCCATTCGTTCTGACCTTCGCGGCTGGCGATCAGACCGGCTTCCCGGCGCTGCTGCGGATCCAGCTGCGGCAGCTGCCAGAACCATTCCGAGCGGGCCCTATCGATCTCGCCGAGTGCCGCCCACTCCAGCGCGCGACGCACACCGCCCAGGGCCAGCACCTCCAGCGCCCGGTCGCCGTCGAGCAGACCATCGGCTGGGCAGATGGCGTACGGTGCGCCGATGCGATCGGCTGCCAGGAAAGCGTGGAAATTGGCCTCGGTGGCGGCGGCCTGGAAGTCGGCTTTGGCCTCTTCGGCCCGATCCAGCAACTCGAGTACACGACCCCGGGTGTAGCGCCAGTTCGACTTGGCTGCCAGTGTGGCCGACATGCCGTCCAGGGCCGCCAGCGCCTCGGTCCATTCCAGCCGCCGCAGGTGATAACGCACCTGCCATTCGCGCAGATTGTCATCGAACCCTGCGGCCGGCACCCGTGCCAGCAGGGCCTTGGCCTCCGGCAGGCGCTCGACCGCCGCATAGCGGGCGATCTCGGCCTCGATGCGCAGCTTCTGCGCGGCATCGAAAGGCAGGCTCTTCGCCAGGATCTGGTAACGGGATTGGGCTCCGAGCGCGCTCTTGCGTGCCGACTGTGTCAGCGCCAGCGTGGCGGCCTCGGCGCTGTCGGCATTGGCTGGCCATTTGCCGGCCTGGTTCAGCGCCACCGAGGCTTCGGCCCGGGCCAGGATCCTGCGTTGCGCGCCGGGCTGTTCAGTCTTGGGCAAATCGTTGCTGAGCACCCTTGCCAGACCGGTCTGACCTGCAGCGATGGCCTGCTCTACACGCGCCCGCACGCGCTCGGGCGTCAGCAGCTTCCGGGCGCGCATCCAGGTCAGCATCGGCCGACAGTCAGCCCGATCCTTGTCCAGGGTCGCATACAGGCCAAGCGCTTCGGCCTCGGCATCGCCGGCAGCCTTGGTGGCACGCCTGGCGCTGAAGGCATGGCAGCGCAGATCGACCGAGGCCAGGTCCTCGCGGTAAATCGCCAGAAACTCCTGGTGCCGATTGTTGCGACCATAGTGCTCCAGCATCTGGGCGCGCAGCCGGTGTCCGGGCAAGGTGTCGCCGTAGTCCTTCAGATACTGTTCGATCTCGGCAAAGGTGGCCTTTCCCGGAATCCTGCGCAGACGTTCGTAGGGCAAATAGGGATAAAGCGGATAGTCTTCCAGCCCCGGCACGCGAGCGCTGGCGTCCGAGCCGGTCTGGGCGATGCGCCAGGCCACCTGAAACTGCGCGCGCTGCTCGGCCAGATCTGCCGCAAGCACCCCCTTGGACAACAGCAGCAACAGCAGCAACAGCACGATCGAACAGATACAACGCAAGAGACCACTCCAGAGGGCATGAAGCCGATGGCATGCAGGCCATGCGGCGAGATCGCATCGTAGACCGCTACCAGTCTACAAGCACTTGCAAGCCATTCCTGAGACTTGAGCTGAACAAAGGCGCGCATCACGATGATCGAAACCCTGATCTTGATGGCGATTGGCGCAGTGGCCGGCGTGATGGCCGGTCTGCTCGGCATCGGCGGCGGCCTGATCGTGGTGCCGGCATTGGCCTTCTGGCTGCCAGCGACCGGGATTCCGGCCGACGTGGCTCTGCATGCGGCCATCGCCACCTCGCTGGCCAGCATCAGTGTTACCGCCGCTGCCAGCGCCTGGGCGCACCATCGGCGCGGCGGCGTCGACGCCCGGGCACTGGCCTGGCTGACACCGGGGCTGATCCTCGGCAGCGGCGGCGGCGCGCTGGTGGTTGCCGGCATCTCGCGCAGCTCACTGACGGTGTTTGTCGCCAGTTTCTGTCTGCTGGCCGCCTGGCAGATCGCGCGGCCGCGAGCCGAACAGCTGGCAACCCTGCCCGAGCGGCCGATGCCCAGCGCCTGGCTTGCGCCGGGCGGGCTGGTGATCGGCGCAGTATCGGCCGCAGTGGGCATCGGCGGCGGCTCGCTGACGGTGCCGCTGCTCTACCGCCTGGGAGCGCCGCTGCGCAAGGCCATCGGCACTTCGGCAGCCGCCGGTTTTCCGATCGCGCTGGCCGGCACCGTCGGCTACTGCTTTGCCGACACCCCGGCGGCGCTGTCACGCTGGGCCATCGGTCTGGTCGACCTGAAGCTGGCGCTGGCGATCGCTTCGCTCAGCATCCTGACCGCCCCGCTCGGCGCCGCGCTGGCCCACCGGCTGCCGGTGGCACGCCTCAAGCAGATCTTCGCACTCTGGCTGCTGGTGGTCGCCGGCCTGCTCGTCTATCGATTGAGTCGGGGCTGAGATCCCGGGGCTGGCCGATCAGAACTGCGCCAGCGCCGCCTTGCACAAGGCCCCGTCGCGATTGTCCTTGCAGGCCGCCCGCATGGCCTCACAGCCTGCCGTGCCCATGGCCTTGCCGACGCCCTTGACGGCATCAGCCATGGCCTTTTCCAGATCACTGCTGCCGCCAGAGGCCGATTTGTCCATCTCGGCGCTGACCTGCCGCAGACACTTCTGGATAGGCCACCTCCACCGGGTCGCGGGTGAACCACCACACGGCAACCGCGACGGCGATGATGACGACGATCCACTTGCCCATTGCGAAGATCTCCAAGGTTCGATGGTCGCAATTGCTTGTGAAGATCTCCGCTGCTCTCGCTGGGCTTGCGTTCTGGGGATGCAGTCCCGCAAGCTCGGTAACAGCCTCGTACACCGCAGCTCTCGTAGAGCGGAGCTTGCTCCGCTGCTTCTGCTTTGCTTGTGCTTCTTGCCCTTGATCCAAAGAGCCGCAACCCCTGCCGAGCAAGCTCGGCACTACAACAGCCTCGTACACCGCAGCTCTGGTAGACCGGAGCTTGCTCCGCTGCTTCTGCTTTGCTTGTGCCTTCTGCTCTTGATCCAGAGACCCGCACACCCTGCCGAGCAAGCTCGGCACTACAACAGCCTCGTACACCGCAGCTCTGGTAGAGCGGAGCTTGCTCCGCTGCTTCTGCTTTGCTTGTGCTTCTTGCCCTTGATCCAAAGAGCCGCACACCCTGCCGGGCAGGCTCGGCACTACAACGGCCGCGGACGCGGCAGGTTGCCGAGAAAGCGTCCAGACAAGTCCGGACCTACAAAGACCGCACGCGGCCGCGTCACTGCTCCCAGCGTACCCGCAGTCCGGGCCACAACGCGGCCAGTCTGGCGCTTTCGACCAGTCCGACGGCCGCCAGCAGCTCCTTGCCTTCGAACAGCAAGGGCACGCGCTCGCGCTGCCAGGGCGGTACCCCGAGTTCCTGGAACAGCAGTCGCAGATCGCGGCGGTGTGGCTTGCCAGCCGGGCGCAGGCGCTCGCCGCCGCGACGCCAGCGCACCTGTGCGGCGGTCGGTGCCGCTGCCTCGCGATCCTGCGGATCCAGCAGCAACAGCCTGCCGAGGTCGGCGGGCAAATCCAGACGGCTGGCACCGACGGACCATTCCAGTTCGACGGCAGGCGCGGCGAGCGTGTCCGATTGCCGCAGCAAGTAGAGGTCATCGCGGAAGCGGCGGAACTCATGGCCCTGCCAGCGCAGGATCGGGCTCGCGTCGATCTGAGCCAGCAGCACCTCCTGGCGCAGGCGCTGCAACTCGTGGAATCCGGGCGGCGCCACCTGCAGCTGCCGGGCGAAACGGCGCAGCGTGGCCCCGAACAGTGCCTCGCCCAGATCCAGCAGCGGGCTGATGCGCAGCCGTCGTTCGCTCCATTCGGCGTGCGATTCAAGCACCGCCTCAGCGCTGGCCTCAAGCTCGTCGCTGGCCGAGGCCGCATGCCGAGCCAATCGAGTCAGCCGCTCGGCCAGCGCCGGAAAGCGGCCGTCCAGCAGCGGCCAGACACTCTGCCGCAGGAAGGATCGGTCGTGGCGCAGATCGTGGTTGGCCGGATCTTCGATCCAGCGCAGACCCAACGCTTCGGCGGCAAGCTGCAACTGCTGACGGGCGTGGGTCAGCCACGGTCGCGCCAGCCAGCCATGACCGCAGGCCCGCAGCGCACGCATGGCCCCCAGGCCATCGACGGAGGTGCCGCGCAGCATGCGCAGCAGCAGGGTTTCAGCCTGATCCTCGCGGTGGTGCGCCAGCAGCAAGACAGCATCGGCGCTCAACACCTGTGCAAAGACCGCATGACGCGCTTCCCGGGCCGCGGCCTCCAGACCCTGTCCGCGCGGATCGACTTGCACACGGTGGACCTCGCAGGGCACTTCCAAGGCGAGCGCCTGCTCCTGTACCTGATCAGCCCAAAGATCGGCGTCGGGATGCAGACCGTGATGGACGTGCACGGCGCTCAAGCCGCGCGCCCGCGCCAGTGCGCTTCGCGCAGCGCAGGCCAGCAGCGTCGAGGAATCCATGCCGCCACTCAGGGCAATCCAGACCGGCGCCTTCGGCAAGGGCAGCAGTGACTGCTCGATGGCATGGATCAATGCCGCAACGGTATCCGTGCCAGTGGCGGTCAAGGCACGGCGCCTGGACGGCGAGAACGACGGAGACTATTCGGCGCGCTGCGAGCCATAGCCGCGCAAACGCCGGTAGCGGGCTTCCACCAGGCTGCCGGCCTCGATGCGCTCCAGGCCGTCGAGTTGGCGCAACAGATGATCCTTCAATGTTGCTGCCATCGCCGCCGTGTCGCGGTGGGCGCCGCCCAGCGGCTCGTCGATCACCTGATCGACCAGTCCCAGTTGCAGCAGACGCGTGGAAGTGATGCCCAGGGCGTCAGCCGCTTCGCGGGCGCGATCGGAACTCTTCCACAGGATCGAGGCGCAACCTTCGGGCGAGATCACCGAGTAGATGGCGTACTCCAGCATCAGCGTGCGATCGCCCACGCCAATGGCCAGCGCGCCGCCGGAACCGCCTTCGCCGATGACCGTGCAGATGATCGGCACCCGCAGATCCGACATGATCTCCAGGCTCTTGGCGATGGCCTCGGACTGGCCACGTTCCTCGGCGCCGACGCCGGGATAGGCGCCCATGGTGTCGATGAAGGTCAGCACCGGCAGGCCGAAGCGCTCGGCCATCTGCAGCAGGCGCTGGGCCTTGCGATAGCCTTCAGGCCGAGGCATACCGAAGTTGCGGCGCACCTTTTCCTTGGTGTCGCGGCCCTTTTCCTGGCCGATGAACATCACCGGCCGGCCACCGATACGGGCCAGACCACCAATGATGGCCGGGTCATCGGCGTAGTGCCGGTCACCCTTGAGCTCGTGGAACTCGTCGAAGACCAGCGGCAGATAGTCGAGCGTGTGCGGACGCAGCGGATGACGCGCCAGCTGCGCGATCTGCCAGGGCGAGAGATTGGCAAAGATGGCCTGGGTCTTGGCCCGGCACTTGTCCTTGAGCTTGCCGATCTCCTCCTCGATGTTCATTGCGTTGCCCTGACTGGCGTAACGCAATTCCTGGATCTTGGCTTCCAGTTCGGCGATCGGCTGTTCGAAGTCGAGGAAGGCTGGATTCATCGGCAGGAGGGCTTCAGTGAGCTGGACAGGATAACACCGAGGCACGCCGGGGCGTCTGGACGGGGGCGTACGGTGGGTTCGGGACTCGGGACTCGGGACTCGGGACTCGGGACTCGGGACTCGGGAAAGGCTAAGGGCTTCGAGCTCTTGTAGGTCCAGACTTGTCTGGACCTACAAGAGCCAGGAGCGGGTATCGCTGCGAGCAAGCGGTATCGGCCAAATACAGCCCCCAGGCCCATGAACCTGTCTGACTCCGACATAGGCCGAGGGTGCCGCGCAGCGGACCCCCGGCGCTCTTGGGAAATGCGGGTGCCGGCAAGCCGTCGCGGACAGAGTCCGCTCCCACAGTTGGCACGCAGCCTTGCAGCACGTCGGAGCTACGGCTCTTTCCGACACCAACACCAAGCACCGACACCAGCTTTCTGACGACCAGCAACCAGCAACCAGCAACGATTGTCAGCCCAGCAAGGCCTTGACCCGCGCGCTGACCAGCTGCATGTCGGCGCGGCCGGCGGCCTTGGCCTTCATCGCCGCCATGACCTTGCCCATGTCGCGGGCCGTGGTGGCGCCGGTTTCGGTCATCGCTTCGCGGATCAGGGCGTCGAGATCGGCGTCGGACAGCCGCGCCGGCATGTATTCGTCGATGACGACGACCTCCGCCTTCTCCTTGTCGGCCAGATCCTGGCGCCCGGCGGCCTCGAACTGCTGGATCGAATCGCGGCGCTGCTTCAGCATCTTCTCGAGCACGGCCAGCACCTCGGCATCACCCAGTTCCAGACGCTCGCCTTCGGCACGGCTGTCGATCTCGACCTGCTTGATCGCCGAAGTGATCAGTCGCAGCGTCGCCAGACGCTCCTTGTCGCCGCCCTTCATCGCGGCCTTGACGTCATCCATCAATCGGGCTTTGAGGCTCATGTCGGTTCTCTCTCCTAGCAGTCAGTCATTTATGTGTCGCCGATTGAATATCCTTGATGCGTCGTTGCGAGCCACCTGTTTCGGCCCGACACTGCCCACGGGCCGTGAACCACAAGTTGCCCGTAGGAGCGACCTCGCGTCGCGACCGGCAAGGCGCAGGTCCGCAGCGGTGGTCGCGCCGCAAGGGCGCTCCTACAGGTGGACGAAGCCGGCGCTTCTCGACCCACCACAAACGCAAAAAGCCACCGACGGGCATCCCGTCGGCGGCATTCGGAGTATCCTGATTCGCGGCAGGCGATGGGCGCCTGCCAGCAGACATCAATACATCCGCTGACGCTTCGTCACATCGCGCGAGACGCGACGCAGGTTACGCTTGACCGCGGCGGCGAGCTTGCGCTTGCGCTCCTGGGTCGGCTTTTCGTAGAACTCGCGGCGGCGGACTTCACTCAACACACCGGCCTTCTCGCACGAGCGCTTGAAGCGGCGCAGGGCAAACTCAAAGGGTTCGTTTTCGCGGACTTTAACGTTGGGCATGGACACTCCGTAGTGGTACTGGCTGGCGCTCGGCGCCTAGCGAGCCCACAATCATAACCCGAACTTGGCTGAACGATCAAAGCATGCGTGTATTGGGGATAGAAACCAGCTGTGACGAGACCGGCATTGCGGTCTACGACACCAACCATGGCTTGCTGGCGCACGCACTGCACACGCAGGCCGCGCTGCATCAGGACTACGGCGGCGTGGTTCCCGAACTGGCATCCCGTGATCACATCCTGCGACTGCTGCCGCTGATCGACCAGGTGCTGACGGAAGCGAAACTGACACGGCGCGATCTCGACGGCATCGCCTACACCGAAGGCCCCGGCCTGATCGGCGCGCTACTCACCGGCGCCACCCTGGCCAAGACGCTGGCCTGGACACTCGATATCCCGGCGCTGGGCGTGCATCACCTGGAAGGGCATCTGCTGGCGCCGCTGCTGGAGGAGCCGGCACCGGCCTTTCCCTTCGTCGCGCTGATCGTCTCGGGCGGGCACAGCCTGCTGATGGATGTCGCCGGCGTCGGCCAGTATCGACAGTTGGGCGATACCCTGGACGACGCTGCCGGCGAGGCCTTCGACAAGACCGCCAAGCTGCTGGGCCTCGGATATCCGGGCGGCCCGGCGTTGGCCAGGCTGGCCGAGGACGGCGATCCCAAAGCTTTCAGGTTCGCACGACCCTTGACCGATCGACCGACACTGGATTTCAGCTTCAGCGGCCTGAAGACCCAGGTCATGTTGGCCGCCAAGCGCAGCGAGCCAGAGCAATACGCCGATATCGCCCGAGGCTTTGAAGAGGCCGTGGTCGATACCCTGATCTGGAAATGCCTGCGGGCGCTGGATGAGACCGGGCGTGATCGACTGGTGGTCGCCGGTGGCGTTGGCGCCAATCAGCGACTGCGCCAGCGACTTCAGGCCGAGCTCGGCGAGCGCGGCGCCAGCGTGCATTTTCCGCGGCCGCTGTTCTGCACCGACAACGGCGCCATGATCGCGCTCGCCGGTGCACTGCGCCTGGTCGCGGGCGAACGCGAGGACGCCTGCATCCGCGCCACACCCAGGCGCGACCTCTCCACCCTGTCACCGCCTGTAGCTAACTCATGAGCCTGACCACGATATTGATCAAGAATCTGCGCGTGGACACCGTGATCGGCGTCTATGAGCACGAAAAACAGGCGCCGCAGGCGCTGAAGCTGGATCTGGAACTGCGGCTGGACGGGCGTCGGGCGGCACGCAGCGATGCCCTGGTCGATACCGTCGACTACGACGAGGTCTGCGCCCAGGTACGCGATTTTGGCCGTCGTCATCAGCACGAACTGCTGGAGCGCTTCACCCACGAACTCGGCGGGCATCTGATGCGGCGATTTCCGCTGCGCAGCGTCAGCCTGACCGCCTGGAAATCGATTGCCGGGCTGCTGCCCGCGGAGATCGCGGTGCGCGTCGACATGGATCGCGACGCCCTGGAGCAGGCCCAGGCAGATGAAGACCGATACAACGACTAGCCTGAGCGAGATGTCGCCACGGGTCCTGCTGATGCTGGGCAGCAATGTTGACGCCGAACAGCAGCTGGATGCAGCGATGCGCCTGCTCGATGGCCAGTTTGGCGTCATCCAGCGCTCAGGCCGCCACTGGACGCCCGCTGCCGGCAGCACCGATGCGCCCGCCTATCTGAATCAGGCGGTGGTGATTCGCAGCAAACTGGATCGGGTGCGCCTGCGCGAACGGCTGCGGGCGGTCGAATCCCAGCTGGGACGCCGCCGCCCGAGCCCCGAGCCTGGACTGTGCCCCATCGACATCGATGCCGTGGGTCGCTGGCTACCGGAGTTTGAAGTCTGGGACACGAAAAGTTACACAGCTCAATATGCCCAGCTGCCGCTGCGCGATATTGCGCCAGAGGGCATTTGAGGGGCGCACCGCGCCGCTTGCTTTTTTGCCGATGGCGTTCTGATGCGGAGCGCCGAGAAATGGTCACCGTGGCAACCAATTTTAGCGCTCGGAAAATCGATTCTGCAGTAACCATTGGCGCTCGTTGACTTCGCCAAGCCTTGGCTGAAAATGCCCATCGCCACGGCGCATGGGGATGCCCGCGGCGCGGATCGTCCGTCCGGACGACCGCCAACTTTTTCCGGGGATCTATCGATGAATAGCAGTCTGCGGGTAATCGTGGGTGCGTTGCTCTTGTGCGGCCTGGGCAGTGTTTCGGCCGCAGGTATACCGCTGAGTGTCGAATTGAAGGCGCAGACTTCCAAGTCGTCGCCGGGAGAATCCATTACCTGGCAGATTACCAATCAATCGTCCGAATCCGTGTATGTGCTGCGCTGGGAAACGCCGCTGGATGGCCTCTCGCGCTCGCTCTTCGACGTGAGCTACAAGGGCCAGCCGGTGCGCTACATGGACAAGCTGGTGCATTGGGGTCATCCGGAATCCAAGGACTTCGTGAAGATCGCCCCGGGCCAGACCCTGAGCGCCGAGGTCAACCTGGCCGCCTCCTACGAGATGATCAACGCCGGCGATTACACCATCAGCTTTGACGGCCAGCTGAGCTACATGGTTGCTGCCGACGAGAAGTCCGGCCATGTGGAAGACCTCGGTGCCACCCGGGTGGATGCCGATGCCGTGCAGCTCTATTCGATGGGCCGCTCGCCCGGCTACTACCAGGCACTTGGCGCCCCCAGCGGCCCGTTGGAATTCACCAAGGCAGCCGCCTACGCCAGCTGCTCGAGTTCCCGTCAGACCATACTGGCCAGCGCACACAGCCAGGCCAAGACCTACTCGGCCAATTCAGTCTCCTATCTGAATGCCGGCTCGACTGGGGCTCGCTACACCACCTGGTTCGGCAGCTACACCTCCAGCCGCTACTCGACGGTCAAGAGCCACTTCAGCAAGATCAACACGGCGCTGATCGGCTCGACCATCACCTACGACTGTTATTGCACGCCGTCATCGGCCAGCGCCTACGCCTACGTGTACCCGAGCCAGCCGTACCGGATCCATCTGTGCAATGCCTTCTGGTCGGCGCCAACCGCCGGCACTGATTCACGCGGCGGCACGATCATTCACGAGATGAGCCACTTCACCGTCAATGGCGGCACTGGTGACTACGCCTATGGCCAAAGCTCGGCCAAGAGCCTGGCGAAGAGCAACCCGAGTACCGCGGTGCAGAACGCCGACAACCACGAGTACTTTGCCGAGAACACGCCCTACCAGAACTGAGGCCATCCGCTGAAAACGGGGAGGCAGGCGACGCCTGTCTCCCTCTCGGAAAGGCATGGAGTTCGAGTGGCGGCTGTGGTGGATGGTCCGGATGAGACAGCAGGCACAACCGGCTTGCGGCCGATGCAGCGCCTGGCCCAGGCGAAACGCCATCAAGCAATCCGCCCACCATCCTCCGCGCGGCGGAGTCGAGAACAAGCTTCGCCGAGCGGAATCGCTCCGGGAAGGCCAGATTCCCGCCCACGAGACACAACGTTACAGAGCAGTCGACGCGTCGAAAGACACTTTCCCGCAGCTTGCGAGGGCCTGCGCGGGCAAGCCGGCACATGAGCAATTTCTGATATTCCCGAATCCAATGGCCGTTCACGCTATTTGTACGGACATGATTCCGTCGCGCACCGCCGCAAGATTCGATTCACCAGAAACCAATTCCCTTCATTGACTTCCCTGAACCTTCGCTGAAAATGCAGCCTCGCCAAAGCGCATGGGGATGCGCCGGCGACAGAATCCGTTCCATCGAACGGGGGCCAACTTTTCTTGGGGAATTGACGATGAAGAGCAGTCTGCGGGTGATCGTGGGAGCGTTGTTGCTGTGCGGTCTGGGCAGCGCCTCAGCGGCGGGGATTCCGCTGAGCGTCGAGCTGAAGGCACAAACGAGCAAGTCCTCGCCGGGCGAGTCGGTGCTCTGGCAGATCACCAACCAGTCCAGCGAAGCGGTCTACGTGTTGCGTTGGGAAACGCCGCTGGACGGCATGTCGCGCGAGATGTTCACGGTCAGCTACCAGGGCCAGCCGGTGCGCTACATGGACAAGATCGTGCATTGGGGGCATCCGCAGGCCAGTGACTTCGTCAAGATCGCGCCGGGGCAGACGCTGAGCGCCGAGGTCAATCTCGCCGCCAGCTACGAGATGGTCAACGCCGGCAGCTACAGCGTCAGCTTCGACGGCCAACTGAGCTACATGATGGCCACCGACGAGAAGTCCGGCCATGTGGAAGATCTTGGTGCCGCGACCGTGGATGCGGACTCCATCGAGCTGTATTCGATGGGCCGCTCGCCGAGCTATTACGAGGGCATCGGCGGCGTCCGGCAGAACCTCGCCTTCACCAAGGCCGCCACCTACGCCAATTGCTCCAGTTCACAGCAGTCCGCCCTGCCCAGCGCCCACACCCAGGCCAAGACCTACTCGGCCAACTCCGCTGCATACATGAATGCCGGCACCCGCGGCAGCCGCTACACCACCTGGTTCGGCAGCTACACCTCCAGCCGCTACAACACGGTCAAGAGCCACTTCAACCTGATCAACAATGCCCTGATCAGTGCGACCATCACCTACGACTGCTACTGCACGCCGTCGGCCGCCAGCGCCTTTGCCTACGTGTACCCGAGCCAGCCGTACATCATCCACCTGTGCAATGCCTTCTGGTCGGCCCCGACCGCAGGCACCGACTCGCGCGGCGGCACCATCATCCACGAGATGAGCCACTTCACGGTCAATGGCGGCACCAAGGACAACGCCTACGGCCAGACCGCCGCCAAGAACCTGGCCAAGCGCACGCCGAGCAAGGCCGTGGCCAATGCCGACAACCATGAGTACTTTGCCGAGAACAATCCGGCGTTGAATTGAGGGTTGGCGGTTTGACTGCAAACAAGCCGGGGAGAGATCCCCGGCTTGTTTGCGTTTGAGGCATCCGGCGTGTTGCGGCAAACAGTCAAACGTAAAACGTAAGACGTCAATTGGGAGTTCGCAGCTTGGAGACTGTGGGAGCGGACTCTGTCCGCGATCAGGGCTGCGGCGGGCGACAGTCTGCGATCGCGGGCGCAGCCCGCTCCCACAGGACCCCACACGCGAGGGCCAATTGACGTTTTACGTTTGACGTTTGACTTCTCCACGCGCAGTTGTGTCGCGCCAGCCCGGAAAAGCCCGACCGCCGGGAGCGCTGGCCCCCAGAACCATTTGCCCCCTCCACGCGCGACTGGCAGCATACGCGGCTACCTGATCAGGTCCATTGGCGGGCGCTTGTTGCGCCTCGCCCGCAAGGAGCGCATCCGTGAACTACATCTACACCATGAGCGGCGTCAGCAAGGTGGTGCCGCCGCGCCGTGAAATCATCAAGGACATCTCGCTGTCCTTCTTTCCCGGCGCCAAGATCGGCCTGCTGGGCCTGAATGGTTCGGGCAAATCCACCGTGCTGCGCATCATGGCGGGCGTGGACAAGGACTTCGTCGGCGAGGCGCGACCCCAGCCTGGCATCAAGGTCGGCTACCTTGAGCAGGAGCCGCGCCTGGATCCGGAGAAGACCGTACGCGAGAGCGTCGAGGAGGGCCTGGGCGAAATCTTCACCGCGCAGGCCGAGCTGGACAAGGTCTATGAGGCCTATGCCGATCCGGACGCTGATTTCGAAGCCTTGGCCGAGAAGCAGGCACGCCTGGAAGCCATCCTCGCTGCTGGCGACGCCCACACCATGGAACAGCAGCTGGAGCAGGCGGCTGACGCCCTGCGCCTGCCGCCCTGGGAGGCCAAGACGGCCACCCTGTCGGGCGGTGAGAAGCGCCGCGTTGCGCTGTGCCGGCTGCTGCTGCAGCGCCCGGACATGCTGCTGCTCGACGAGCCCACCAACCATCTGGACGCCGAGTCGGTGGAATGGCTGGAGCTGTTCCTGGCGCGCTTCCCGGGCACCGTGGTGGCTGTCACCCATGACCGCTATTTTCTGGACAATGCCGCCGAGTGGATTCTCGAGCTGGACCGCGGTCGCGGCATACCCTGGAAGGGCAACTATTCTTCCTGGCTGAGCCAGAAAGAGGAGCGTCTGCGCCAGGAGGCCCAGAGCGAAAAGGCCCGCCAGAAGGCACTGGCGCGCGAGCTTGAGTGGGTGCGGCAGAACGCCAAGGGTCGGCAGGCCAAGAGCAAGTCGCGTCTGGCCAAGTTCGAGGAACTGAACTCGGTCGAATACCAGCAGCGCAATGAGACCAACGAAATCTACATCCCACCCGGCGAGCGCCTGGGTGATCTGGTCGTTGAATTCCGGAACGTATCCAAGGCCTTTGGCGACCGTCTGCTGATCGACAATCTGTCCTTCCGCATGCCGCCGGGCTCCATCGTCGGCATCATCGGCCCCAACGGCGCCGGCAAGTCGACGCTTTTCAAGATGATCACCGGCGAGCAGAAGCCGGATTCCGGCGAGGTCGTGATCGGCCCCACCGTCAAGCTGGCCTATGTCGACCAGTCGCGCGATTCGCTGGATGCCGACAAGAACGTCTGGCAGGCCATCTCCGGGGGCAGCGACATCCTCACCATCGGCAAGATCGAAATCCAGTCGCGCGCCTACATCGGCCGATTCAACTTCCGCGGCCAGGATCAGCAGAAGCTGGTCGGCTCGCTGTCCGGCGGTGAACGTGGGCGCCTGCATCTGGCGGCCACTCTGCTGCAGGGCGGCAATCTGCTGCTGCTCGACGAACCGTCCAACGATCTGGACATCGAGACCCTGCGTGCGCTGGAAGACGCCATCCTCGAGTTCCCGGGCTGCGTCATGGTCATTTCCCATGATCGCTGGTTCCTCGACCGCATCGCCACCCACATCCTGTCCTTCGAGGGCAACTCGCACGTCGAGTTCTTCCCCGGCAACTACACCGAGTACGAAGCCGACAAGAAACGCCGACTCGGCGAGGAAGGCGCCAAGCCGCATCGGTTGAAGTACAAGCCGCTGACGCGCTGAGCGGCTGGAAAAAGGAAAGGAAAAAGGAAAAGGGGAGAGCGGGCCCGCGGGTGGCCGGTCCTCTCCGCTCTTGTAGGTCACGTTGGCCCGCAGGGCCTACGTGACGGCCAAGACGGTACGGCAAGACCTTCGCTGCGAGCGAAGACGCCCAAGCCGGCCTGGCTAACGACTGGCGCTACACACCGCTGCGAGTAGCGTCCGCGCCACTGTCACTGCCGGTTTACCCATGTCTGCCCTGCACCGCTCCCGTTGGTTCCTGCTGCCTTGGGCCCTGCTGCCCTTTCTTGCCGCGCTGGGTGGTGCCGCCTTTCCACCGGATGCCTGGTTCGCGGCCTTGATCAAGCCGGTCTGGCAACCGCCCAACTGGCTGTTCGGGCCGGTGTGGACGGCGCTCTATCTGATGATGGGTATCGCCGCCGGGCTGGTCTGGCTGCGCGGGCCATCCCCACTGGTGCGAGCAGCGCTGGTCGCATTCGGCGTGCAACTGCTGCTCAATGCGCTGTGGACACCCGCCTTCTTCGGCGCCCATGCGCTCGGCGGCGCGCTGATCGTGATTCTGGCGCTGTGGCTGGCCATCTTCACCACCATCGTCCGCTTCGCCCGCGTCAGCCGCTGGGCGGCGGCGCTGCTGCTGCCGTACCTGGCTTGGGTGAGCTTTGCGACCGCGCTGAATGCCGAGTTGCTGCGGCTCAATAGCTGAGTTCTAGGGGCAAGCGGGGCACGGGGCACGGGGCACGGGGCACGGGGCACGGGGCACGGGGCACGGGAAAGGCTACGGGCTCTTGAGCCTTTGTGGGTCCAGGCTTGTCTGGACGCTTCTCCAGCAACAAGCAAAGAGCGTCCAGACAAGTCTGGACCCACGGGCGGCGGCATCCGCGTCGTAGCGATCCACCGGTTTCAGCCCGACACTGCACACCGACCATGAACCCGCGTGGTGCGCGTAGCGGGAAATACGCCTGGCGGCTTTGGAGGGCGCAGCGCCGCTTTGCGTTTGCCCAGAGATCAAGAGCAGCCGCGCAGGCGCGCGTCCCTCCTCAACGCCGCATCGATGGACGGCCGGGAATCCCGCGCAACCCGGTCAGTGCGCTTGCACATCTGTACGCGCTCGAAAGCGCGAGCGGTGGAATACCAGGAAATACGACGGCCTCTGTTCGGATTCAGCAGCCAAATCAGGAACTAAGCCCCACACAGATGGAAGAAGCCCGGCGCAGATCACAGGCCATCTTCAACCAGTGCTGCAATTGGGACAAGCAATCCAGAAGCTAGCGACCCTGCCTGTGAATTGCTTCGCCAAGCTCTGCACGAACCCCTATCGCAAGTTGTTGATGCGTCATTGCGAGGAACGAAGCGACGAAGCAATCCAGTGCTTCTAAGGCCGTGCATCTGGATTGCTGCCCGCGGATCAAGTCCGGGGACGCAATGACGCCAGACCCAGGCTGTTGCAGTTCCAGACAAGTCTGGACCTACAGCAGCGCTACACCGGCTTTCGCGTACCCCGTGCCCCGTGCCCCGTGCTCCGTGCCCCGTCCACAATCGCCTACAATCTGCGCCACTGTGGCAAGGAGAGACGGCAATGGATGGCTTCGAGAAGGTCGGCTACGCCTGTCTGGGCCTGTTGGCGCTGCTGTACCTCGGCGCCTTGGTGGTCGGGGTCTTTGCAGCTTTCCCCTTCGGCCTGCTGGGACTGATCGGTCTCGTCGGCATCGGCGCGCTGTTCATCAAGGTGCTGGGCGAGCGCTTGCGCAACAAGGAAGACGATTACTATTCGGACAACGTCGACCAATGACTGCTGCAGGAGCTGGCGCATGAAGATCACCACCCAGGACGAGTTTGCCGAGCACCAGATCGTCGCCACGCTCGGCATGGTCACCGGCAACACCATCCGCTCGCGTCATATCGGCAAGGACATCCTGGCCGGGCTGCGCACCCTGGTCGGTGGCGAGATCACCGAATACACCAAGATGATGGCCGAGGCCCGCGAGCAGGCACTGGATCGCATGAAGATGCATGCCAAACGGCTGCAGGCCGACGGCATCGTCTGCGTGCGCTTCACCACCTCGCCGATCATGGCCGGCGCCGCGGAATTGCTGGCCTACGGCACGGCAGTCAAGCTGGCGCCGCGTGGCAGCCAGCCGCCACCGATGAAGCCGGCGGAGCCAGGTCAAGGTGCCCGCTGCTTCCGGTGAGTCCGGGAATTTCATGCTGGAACGGGGCTGACCAGGTAACCAAACGCAACATTGTGCGTAAGCGTAACTTTGGCTAGTCTAGTCAAGGTCATCCCAAACTGGATTCGCAAGCCAATGCGCGCACGTTTCGCCTTCACCCTGTTGCTGTCGATGCTGTGGGCGCCACTGACTGCCGCAACGCTGCCGGAGAATCTGCGCAGCTATGTGTCGGCGCGGGTCAAGGTGGATAGGGAGGGTCGGGTACAGGAACTTGGGCCGATATCGCCGGCGCTTGATCCAGCGCTGGAGGCTGTGCTTCGCGAACGGATGTTGTCGACGGCCTTTGAGCCAGCCCGGGTAAACGGCCAGACGGCCGCGGTAGAGGCGCAGATGCGCATGGCACTGACGCTGCGGGCGACCGAAGATGGCCTGAAACTCGCGGTGGCGGAAATCGCCACCGGGCCGAAGTTCTCCAAGATCCGCAAGCCGCAGATACCGCGCAGCCTGCTGGCTCGCGGACAGAACGTCAGGATCGTGACTCGGGTCGAGTATGACGCCAGCGGCAAGGTGGTCGATGTCCTGGTTGAACGCGCAACGGTGCCCTTGGCCCGCATTGAATCGATGGCGAAGAAAGTGGCCATGGCTTGGGAATTCGAGCCTGAACGAGTCGACGGCCAACCGGTGCCGGGATGGGCCATTGTTCCGATCTCGCTGCTCATGCAGGGCAGCTTCCCGGAATACACGGTCAAGTTCACCGGCGGCGGTTCGCTCAAGTTTCAACCGGAACCGCAACCTGACGAGCGCGAGGGCTATGCCACGGCGCTGCAGGCGATCATCGAACCCGACAACCTGGACCTGGCGCTGCCCAGCGCCACCATCGAGAGCTGACCACCATGCAGATCCTGCGCGCAATCCTGATTATCGCCGTGGCGCTGGTCTCCAGCCGGGGCATCGCCGCAAATCCGTCTACGGAACGCTGGCTGGCCTATCAACTGGCAAGCGTCACCGTGGCTGCCGACGGCAGCGTGCAACAGGCGACTCTGCCGGGTTCGACCCTGTCGCCGGCGATGCAGGAACAGGTGCTGCGCCGGGTGCGCGCTTTCGAGTTCGAGCCCGCCACCCGCGATGGCGTGGCCGGCGTCACCGAGACGACCGTGTGGGTCAAGCTGGCGCTGGAGCCTGATCAGGACCAGTTGCTGCTGAAGGTCATCGGTGGCGACATCACCGTCGGCATGGACCGGCTCAAGGCACCGCGCTATCCCGCCCTGCAACTACGCCGGATGCAAGGCGCAGAAGTCGAACTGCGCGTGGCCTACGATGCCCAGGGCGTAGTCACCGACGTCAGCGTGACCCGGGCCGAGCCAGATCTGAAGGCCTTCAAGGTGGCCGCCATCAAGGCCGCGCGCCAGTGGCAGGTGCGCCCCGAGCGCATCGATGGCGTGGGCGTGGCTGGCACCGTAGTGGTGCCCGTGCGTTTCGAGGTCGCTGGTCAGAACAACGATTCGGGCAAGATCAATTTCCCGGACGGCGGCAGCTTGCAGGTCTCGCGCGAGCTGGAGCAACCCGACCAGCTGCTGAGCTCGACCTTGCGCCTGCGCGCCACCGAAGGCTGAACTCACGCTCGCCGCGGTGGTACGAAGAACCTCGGACCCTGCCGCGCTGACCTTGGCAGAGCCGAGCACCTCCATCCCTCCTTGCGGCCGCGCCGACCATGTCCATTCCCTTTGATAGGCCCGAGCAGGCGCTGCCCAACGACGCCGCCTACTACAGCGAGGATGCGCGCGCCCTGCCCTTCCGCTTCACAGGCCGCAGTGACGAATACTTCCGCATCTGGATCGTCAATCTGGCGCTGACCATCCTGACGCTGGGCGTGTACTCGGCCTGGGCCAAGGTGCGCAGCGAGCGTTACTTCTACGGCAACACCTCGGTGGGTGGCACGCCCTTCGAGTATCTGGCCGATCCGGTGGCCATCCTCAAGGGTCGTGGGCTCGCGGCCCTGCTGCTGTTGGCCTATGTGGGCTCGGCGCAGATTTCGCCCTTTCTGAATCTGGGCCTGACCTTCCTGTTGATGTTCCTGTTTCCCTGGATGCTGACGCGCTCACTGGCCTTCCGAGCGCGCTACTCGGCCTGGCGCAGCATCCGTTTCGGCTTTGATGGCAGCTACGGCCAGGCCTTCAAGTACTACATCCTGTTTCCGTTCGCGAGTGTGTTCTCGCTCTATCTGGCCTTCCCGCTGGTCGCCCGTCTGCAGACCGAATGGTTGGCCAGTCAGCATCGTTATGGTGGAACGCGGCTGCGATTCCACAGCGAGGCCTCGCAGTTCTATGCCATCTACCTGCTGGCCTTTGTGGGCATGATCGGCGCCGTGGTGGCAATGGTCTTGCTGTCCGGCGTCCTCGGCTCAATATTCGGCAATCCGGGTGGCCAACGCGGTGATTTCGTGCTCGTGGCCTATCTGACATTGGGGACCGTCTACCTGATGATGTTCGCCGTCGGGGTCTACGTGCGCGCCGCCACCGCCAACTTGATGTTCAACGGCATCGAAGTAGGCGATTGCCGCTTCCAGAGCAGCATCTCCGGCTGGGACATGGCCTGGATCTTCCTGACCAATACCCTGGCGATCATCTGCAGCCTGGGCTTGCTGTATCCATGGGCGCGGATCAGGGTGGCGAAGTACCGCGCCGATCACCTGCAGTTCCTGCCCAGTGGCGATCCGGATCAGTTCTTTGCCGATGCCGCCAGCAGTGCGCCGGCCTTTGGCGCTGAGGCAGCCGATCTGTTCGACCTGGACATCAGTTGGTGAACTGGGCGCAGGGCTATCTGTACGACGGTATCAGTTCGGCGCAACTGCCGGTGCGTTTCGGCGTGGATGCACCCGGGCGGCTGTTGATCGAACACGCCGAGGGCGTCGAGATCATCGACGATGCCCGATTCAGCGCGTGGGCTCGCGCGTGGCCAACACCCGCCGCACCATCTGGCTGCTTGATGGCCGCCAGATCCAGAGCGATGACAACGACGCCATCGATGCCATGTTTGCCAGTCGCGCCGGCTTCGAGGCGCTGGTCCACCTGCTGGAAAACAATTGGCGCATCGCCCTGGCCAGCGTCGCGGCATCGCTGTTCGCCGCGGTCATGCTGATTTGGTATGGCCTGCCCTGGGCCGCCGATCAGGCCGCCTTTGCGGTGCCGATGAGCTGGGAACGCGAGGCCGGCCGGCAAACCCTGACCTCGCTCGGCGGCCTGGGTTTCTCGAAGTCCAGGCTCCCGGAATCGAGGCAGGAGGAATTGCGCGCCCAGTTCGAGCGCTTTGTCGCCGATCTGCCCGAGGCCCGCGACTACCGGCTGGAGTTCCGCGACTGGATCGGTCCCAACGCCTTCGCCCTGCCCGGCGGCACCGTGGTGTTCACCGACCAGATCATCGAACTGTTCGACAACGACGACGAGTTCCTGGCGGTGCTGGCACATGAAGTCGGCCATCTGGAACACCGCCACGTGCTGCGCACGGTCATGCGTGGTGCCTCGGTAGCAGTGCTGACGGCGGTGATGTTCGGCGATGTCGGCAGCGCCAGCTCGGTCATCATCGCGGTGCCGACCACACTGGTCTACAGCGCCTATTCACGCGAGTTCGAGCGCGATGCCGACGCCTATGCCTTCGCCGAGCTGAAGCGCCGCGGCAAGAGCCCCAGAGCCTTCGCCGAAGCCCTGCGCAAGCTGGATGCAGCCACCAGCGAAGGCGACGGCGCCGATGAGCCCGACAGGTCCGGCTGGTCTTATTTGTCCTCGCACCCGGACACGGCCGAGCGCATCAAGGCCGCGGAGCGGGCACTGTAGAAGCGACCTCGGGTCGCGACCGGCGCCCCAGCCGCCGCCGCGAGGATCGGGAAGAGCGGCGAGCTGTGGTCAGCAGCGAAACGCAGAGAACGCAAAGGGCCGCAGAGAACGCGGAGAAGAGCGATTGCAGATCAACCTTGCTTCTCTCTGCGTTCTCTGCGCCCCTCGGCGTTCTCCGCGTTGATCAAGCTCTCCCCTCACGCTGCGAATCCGATGGATGCGACTCATCGCAGCACGCGTCCCCGGTCGCGCCGCAAGGGCGCTCCTACGGTCGATTGGGCAAGGTTCGAACCTGTGGGAGCGGCTTCAGCCGCGATCGCTCTGGCGGTTTTGGTATCACCCTGATCGCGGATGAATCCGCTCCCACAGTGCGCTCAGCTGAAGCGCAGCGAGGCGCGGGCGCCGCCTTCGGGGCGGGGTTCCAGTTCGGCAGTCCAGCCGTAGAGCGCGCACAGGCGCTTGACGATGGCCAGTCCCAGGCCGGCGCCGCTGGTGCTGCCGGCGCTGCTGCCGCGGACGTGGCGATCGAACAGGGTTTCGGCTTCCTGTGCGGTGATACCGGCGCCGCTGTCTTCGACGATAACGCCCTCGCGACTGACGACGACACGGATCTCGCCTTCCTTGGTGTACTTCACGGCGTTGCCGACGAGGTTGTTCAAGACCACCGCAATCACCGAATCGGGGGCCGCCACCTCGGGGTGGGCGCTGATCTCCAGGGTAAGTTCGATGGGGCGACCGCCGATCTGCGGGCGGTGTGATTCGATCACTTCCGCCGCCACCTTGGCCACATCGCAGCTCTCACCATCCTGCGGGCCCTGGCGCTCGCTGCGCGACAGCAGCAGCAGCGCGGCGATCAGCTCGGTCGACTGCTTGGAAGCGCGCTCGATACGTGCCAGCCGCTCGCGCATCTTCGGCGACAGCTCGGGGCTGCCCATGACCAGTTCGGTGGTGGTCTGGATCACCGCCAGCGGCGTGCGCAGCTCGTGGCTGACATCGGAGTTGAACTCCCGATCGCGCTCGACCAGGGCCGTGAGCTGGCCGGCGTAGTCGTCCAGCGCGCTCGCCAGCTGACCGACCTCGTCGTCGGCGAAATGTGGGGCCAGGGGTTCATGGCGGCCACGGCGGCTGATGGCTTCCAGGCGTCTGGCCAGATCCGCCACCGGCGCCATCACCCGCGAGGACGACCAGAAGCCGATGGCCAAGGCCAGAATCGAGAAGAAGGCCACGGTTGCGATCAACAAGCCGATCAGGAGAGTCCGTCCACGCTCCTCTTCGGTGATGTCATAGGTCAGAAAGAACCAGACATTCGGATCCTTCCGAACCGCGAGTTTGTACGTCACCTGTCCGGTTGACCGCTGTTCCGTGACCCGATGAACACCGTTTGGCAATCGTTGCCACTCAAATGGCTGCAGGTTGAAACGATTCGGGCCTACGGTTCTGCCATCGATCTTGGAGAACCGGAACAGCTCGGGTTTGCCGGTCGCCTGTTCTCGATACCACGCCTCCGAGTAGGCCTTCAGCTCTCGCTCCAGCGTGTCACCGATCAGCCCCTCTTCCAGATACCCGCGCAGAAAGATCGCCGAAGCCGCAAACAGCGCCGTCAGCGCTGTTCCGAACAGCGCAAACGAGATGATGATGCGGCTGCGTAGGCGCTTACGATGCCGCTTCGGGGTCGACGAGGCGATAGCCAATGCCGTGACGGGTCTGGATCAACGGTTTGTCGAAGGGCTTGTCGATGGCTGCGCGCAGGGTGTGAATGTGCACGCGCAAGGAATCGCTGTCGGGCAGTTCCTCGCCCCACACGCGCATCTCCAGCTCTTGCCGGGTAACGACCGAGGGACTGGCCTCCATCAGGCATTGCAGAATCTTCAGCGCGATCGGGTTGAGCTGGATGCTCTTGCCCTGTCGCACCACCACCAGGGTGTCGAGGTTGTAGCTGAGATCGGCCACTTGCAACACGCGTGCCTGCTGCGGCTTGCTGCGGCGGACCAGCACCAGGATCCGGGCTTCCAGTTCCTGCAGCGCAAAGGGCTTGACCATGTAGTCGTCAGCACCGGTCTCGAAGCCCGCCAGCTTCTGCGGCAGCGCGTCGCGCGCGGTCAGCATCAGCACCGGCGTGTGCTTGCGCGCTTCCTGGCGCAGCTTGCGGCAGACCTCCAGGCCATCCATGCCGGGCAGCATCAGATCGAGGACGATGACTTCGTAGTCATTGACCACGGCCAGGTGCAGGCCGGTGATACCGTCTGCGGCAAAATCGACCACATTGCCGTGATCGGTCAGGTAGTCGCCGATGTTGCTGGCGATGTCCGGATTGTCTTCGATGACGAGTATGCGCATGGGCTGACTCTACACTGGCGGAGAAGGGCTCGCCTGTCTGTTCATAGATTGGGGCAAAGCGGCCAAGTTCCAGCCGTTGGACACCCATTGAATCGACCGTGCTGACCGGGCGCCACAATTCTGCAGGCAAAAAGAAAGCCCGGGTGGCGTTTCATGGGGGAATCCGCCGGCCCGGGCCTCAAGTACTGCCCCGATTACCGCATTACGACGACGCCCTGCGTGTCGGAGTACGATGGTGCAGACGCTAGCGAAGAGCGCGTTAGATCGCAGTTAAGCCGACATTTGCGGATCGTTAAGGTCAGGGCGGTCCTTCCCGTAGGAGCGCCCTTGCGGCGCGACCGAACAACATCAACCTTGTCGCTCGCCTGCGGGGAATGCGCTTGAACGCAGAGAACGCGGAGGGGCGCGGAGAACGCAGAGAGAAGTAAGTAGGTCACGTTGACCCGGAGGGACTACGTGACAGCTCCGCTGAAGCAGGACATTGACCTTCTCGCTCGCTTGCGGGCAAGAGCTTCCAGGCGGAGAACGCGGCGCGTAGAAAGCGAATTCCCAGACGCTCTTCTCTGCGTTCTCTGCGCCCCTCTGCGTTCTCCGCGTTCCGCTTCTGGCAGCAGTTCGCCGCGGTTCCCGATACTCGCCGTAGCGGCACTGCACGACGGTCGCGCCGCGAGGGCGCTCCTACCAGAACGCGCAACCACCAGACCTCAGGGATACTCCGAGGCCGGGGCCACGCCGGAGGTCGCGGGCTCGGCAAGCGGAGTGACCGCCGGATCCGCCGGCGGCGGCTCGACTGGCGGTGGGGCGGGGATGAATCCGAGCTCCTGCATCGAACCGCGGACGATGCCCAGCCGGACGACAGCGAAATCAGCCAGTGACTGACCATCCAGATTAAGCGCGAAGTACCAGACCTTGCCCGGGCGCTCCAGGTAACCGACCAGCCAGCCCACATAGGTGCCATCGTCCATCGGGCAGGAGCCGTACTTGCCGTAGATGGTGTAGTCCACGGTGCGCTCGATGACCATCGCGTCCTGCAAAGCCTTGGTGACGCGCGGATTGAAGCCGAGCTTGCCGTCGCGGAAGGCTTTCAGGAAATCGATCTGTTCGAAGGAGGTGATGCGCAGGCTGCTCGACATCCAGAACTTGTCGAGGCCGCCACTGATATCGGCATTGCCGTACTTGAGCCGCTTCAGGTTCTGCTCCAGCCGGGCAGTCCCCAGACGCGCAGACACTTCCTGCGCATACCACTGCACCGAGTTCTTCAAGGCCGTATCGAAGGTCTGGTCACGCTGCCAGGACTGCGGCCAGAAACTCGATTCCGGATGCTTGGCCGGGTCAAAGGCGATCAGGCTGTCGGTGTCCTTGATCACGCCCGTGCCCAGAGCGATGGCCAGATGCGGCAGCAGGTAGGTAGAACAGGGCGGCAGACGCTCGGACAATCGCGGTGTGTTCACCCGAAACGAAAGTTTGCTCTGGGCATCGTAGATCTCGAGCGCGCCGTAGCGGCGGCCAAACTGGCTGGCGAGCATGGCCGCAGGCGCGGTCATCGGCAACAACAGGACCACCAGGGCAAAGGCAACAGAAACGGCGCGACGCATGGGCACTTCTACGACAGGCAGGGAAGGCGCGCATTGTATAGAAGGGCGCGAAGGTGGGGGTGAATGGGTCGGGACTCGGGACTCGGGACTCGGGACTCGGGACTCGGGACTCGGGACTCGGGACTCGGGACTCGGGAAAGGCTACAGGGTCCGGGCTCTTGTGGGTCCAGATAGGCGCAGCTGGCACGATGAGGTCAACCAAGTCTGGAGCGGCTTCTGCTCCTGGCACGATGCGAAAAGCGTCCAGACAAGTCTGGACCTACAAAATCGCCGTGCCCCGTGCCCCGTGCCCCGTTTCCCCTGTCCCGCTCCTGGCACGATGCAGGAAAAGCGTCCAGACAAGTCTGGACCTACAAAATCGCCGCGCCCCGTGCCCCGTGCCCCGCTCCTGGCACGATGCAGGAAAAGCGTCCAGACAAGTCTGGACCTACGAAATCGCCGTGCCCCGTGCCCCGTTTCCCGCCCCTACGGCTCGCGGTAGATCGCCACCACGCGCTTGCCTTCACCATCAATGGCCGCGCGGTACATGCCGCTGGTGTTGAAGGGCATGCGCACCTTGCCCTGGCGGTCGAGAACGATGACGCCGCCGTTGCCGCCAAGTTTGGGCACCTGCTGCAGGATCACGGTATCGGCGGCCTCGGCCAGGCTGGCCTTGCCATAGCGCACGCGGGCGCAGATGTCGTGGGCCACATTGAGGCGGATGAAGTACTCGCCCCAGCCGGTGGCCGATACTGCACAGCCCTCGTCGGCCCAGGTGCCGGCGCCAATGATCGGGGCATCGCCGACCCGGCCGTAGCGCTTCAGGGTCATGCCGCCGGTCGAGGTTCCAGCCGCCAGATGGCCCTTGCGATCCAGCGCCACCGCACCGACCGTGCCGATGTAATGCCAGGCCGGCACGGCCGCCACGGGCTTGCCGGCGGCCTCTGCCTTGGCCTTCAGATACTGCTGCCAGCGCGCCTCGGTGCGGAAGTACTCCGGCTTGACACGCTCCATGCCCACTTCTGTGGCGAAGGTTTCGGCCCCGGCACCCACCATCATCACGTGCACCGAGCGTTCCATGACGGCGCGCGCCAGCAGGATCGGGTTCTTCACCGTGGTCAGCCCGGCCACGGCACCGGCATTCATCGTGGCGCCGTCCATGATCGAGGCATCCAGCTCATTGGTTCCGGCATCAGTGAAGACCGCGCCCTTGCCGGCATTGAAATGCGGTGAGTCTTCCAGCCGCGTGATCACGGCGACGACCGCATCCAGGGATTCCCCGCCCTGCTCCAGTACCGCATAGCCGGCGTCCAGCGCCGCTTCCAGGTCAGCACGAATTTCGGCCTCCTGTTCGTCGGTCATCGAACCGCGGTCGATGGTGCCGGCGCCGCCATGGATGGCCAGAGCCATCGGTTGCTCCGCCGCGAAGGCACCGGAACAGAACAGACACAGTGCCAGCCATGCGCGCATCGGAAATCCTTGAGGCTTGAGGGTGATCAAGCCTAGCGCAAAGCGCGCAGTCGGTAGGTCATGTCGAGCGCGCGTCGGTCCCCTTCCCGCGTGGCTGTTGTAGGTCACGTTGAGCGCGCAGCGATCTACGTGACACGGTGACGCCCCACAGTCCACCGTCGAGCAATCGTCACCTGGCCACTGCGCAGCCAACCCAGGCGAGCTACACCGCAGTCTCGCCAAACAGCGCCAGGGCGCGCGCAAACGCGCCGTCGAAGGGCGCTTCCACCGTCACCATGCTGCCGTCCTGGGGATCGGCAAACTGCAGTCGACGTGCGTGCAACAGCAAACGATGCACGCCATAGTGCTGCCGGAACAGGCGGTTGTGCTCGCCCTTGCCGTATTTGACATCGCCGACGATGGGATGGGCGGCGTGCTTCAGATGGCGCCGGATCTGGTGGTAGCGACCAGTTTCCGGCAGCGCCTCGACCAGGGCGTAACGGGCCTCGGGATGGCGTGCCAGCGGAATCGCCAGGCGCAGACGTCCGAGGGTGCGGAAGTCGGTCAATGCCGGCTTGCCCTGACCACGCCCGGAGGCACCGGACAGAGGGTGGTCGACCTGAAACTGCTCGGCTGGCTCGCCACGGACCACGGCGATGTAGGTCTTGATCACCGCCCGCGACTGGAACTGCGCCGACAGCTCCGCCGCCGTGCGCGCATCCAGCGACAGCAGCAGCACGCCACTGGTGGCGTGATCCAGTCGATGGATCGCGTGAATGCGATCGACACCCAGCTGGCGCCGCAGCAGCCCCAGCAGCGTGGCTTCGCGCGGGCCGGTGTAGGTGGATTCGTAAACGCTCAGGCCAGCCGGCTTGTTCACCGCCAGCCAGTGATCGGCGCGTGCGAGGATCTCGATCGACTCAATCTCGCTCATGAGCACAGCACCAGCGCGCTCATCGACTGCGGCGACGCACCGAGCGCTCGATGTAGTCGATGACCACACCGGCCACATCGATGCCCGATGCGCCCTCGATGCCCTCCAGACCGGGCGAGGAATTGACTTCCAGCACCAGCGGACCGCGGTCCGAGCGCAGCAGATCGACACCGGCAATGCCCAGGCCCATGGTCGCGGCGGCACGGATTGCGGTGGCTCGCTCTTCGCGGGTGAGCTTGACCCGAAGCGCGCTGCCGCCACGATGCAGATTGGAGCGGAACTCGCCTTCGCGGGCCTGGCGCATCATCGTCGCCACCACCTTGCCGCCGACGACGAAGGCACGCAGATCCGAGCCCTTGGCCTCGCGCACGAATTCCTGCATCAGGAAGTGCGCCTTGACCCCTCTGAAGGCCTCGGCCAGGCTGATCGACGCAGCCAGATTCTCGGCCAGGACCACACCCTGCCCCTGCGTGCCCTCGACCAGCTTCAGCACATGCGGCGGATCGCCGAGCATGGCCACCAGATCGTCGGTGTCATCGGGGCTGTGGGCGCAGACGGTGGTCGGCAGACCGATGCCCTGCTGTGACAGCAACTGCATCGAGCGCAGCTTGTCGCGGGCGCGACCGATACCATCGGCACTGTTGACGGTGTACACGCCCATGGTTTCGAACTGGCGCACCACGGCCGTGCCGTAGAAGGTGATCGAAGCGCCGATGCGGGGAATGATGGCGTCGAAGCCCTCCAGCACCTTGCCCTTGTAGTGAATCTCGGCCAGCCCCGGGCTGATGCGCATGTAGCAACGCAAGGGATCGACCACCTGCACCGTGTGGCCGCGTTGCTGCGCGGCTTCAACCAGCCTGCGGGTCGAATACAGCTTGCGGTTTCGCGACAGGATTCCCAATCTCACGACCCGAGCTCCCCGGTTCTGCCAAAGACAAAGGAACGCGCCGGGTCGACCAGCAGACGCCCGTTCATGGCCGTACGCCCAAGCAACATCGGAAACAGCATGCGACGGCGATCGGTCAGATTGACTTCTATCGGCCACTGCTCGTCACCAATCCGCACCAGCGTGCGGATAAAGGGGCGCTTGCTGACATGACCTCCGGAATCGGTCACGTTGCGCTCGTCCAGCACTTCAGCCTCGGCTTCCACGCCAGCGGAACCGCTGCCATCCGCCTCCAGCAAGAAGCGCACCCAGGGCGCACCCTCACGGTGAAAGCGCTCCTGCCAAACCACATGCAGGGCCGATGTGCGTGCGCCAGTGTCAATCTTCGCCTTGATCTCGGCGATACCGAGCTCGGGCAGAGACAGCCATTCGCGCCAGCCGATGATGCGCGGCGGCGGTGCGAGCACCAGGGGGGTTTCGATCAGATCCATGGGTGCGCACGCTAGCAGACTCCGTGGTCGGCGGGATGCAGGACCTCATCAAAAAGAGTGCTCGTCCCGGCTCCTGCCAAACGCACAGGAAAAGGTGTCGGTCACGACTCGCTTACCGCCCTCGAATGCCGCTAGAGTCGCGGGGCCGTCACGCGGTGGCGAGCGTACTGATCAGCGAGGAGCAACCATGAGTTTCATGAGTGAGTTTCGCGATTTCGCGATGCGGGGCAATGTGGTCGATCTGGCCGTGGGTGTGGTGATCGGCGGAGCCTTCGGCAAGATCGTCGGCGCACTGGTCGACAAGGTCATGATGCCGCCGCTGGGTCTGGCCATGGGCGGCATCGATTTTGCCGACAAGAAATGGGTGATCCAGCAGGCGGTGATGGATGCCGACAAGGTGGTCACTCCGGAAGTGGCCGTCGGCTACGGCGCCTTCATCAACGCCCTGATCCAGTTCCTGATCGTGGCCTGGGCGCTGTTCCTCGTGATCAAGGCCATGAACCGGCTGAAGAAGAAGGAAGAAGCAGCGCCAGCCGCCCCGCCGCCGACCCCGGAAGACGTGGCATTGCTGCGCGAGATCCGGGATCTGCTGAAGAAATAGCGGTCGCTGCGCCTGCTGGCGGGAGCT